>CAVBPN010000031.1:0-14765 GCA_963597235.1 bacterium | reverse complement strand
TCTTTGCTGCAGGAGGGAGTTATGATAAGAAATTCATCTCCGCCCCAGCGAATAATAACGGACTTCTCTGTTACCGTATTTTTTAATCTGTCCGCAATCGCTCTCAGATAACGATCACCTTCTCTATGACCATATTCATCATTGATTCTTTTCAGATTATTACAATCACAGATAATATAACTGCATGGCAAACTGTCTTCATTCTCAAAATCAAATTTTACTGTATAATTTCTGTTATATAATCCTGTCAGATTATCATAAAGACTGAGCATCTCATACTTTTCACGCAGGTTTACAAGTTCTGTAATGTCGTTGCATATGCCACAGATCCCGATCACTTCTTTTTCGTCATTAAAAATCGGGTTCTTTCTTATTTCCAGATAATGATTTACTCCGCCTGAAAAAAAAGGATCTATTGTATGTGTAGAGGTGCCATTCTTAACGATATCCATGTCCTCTTTATAATACCGCATTCCCAGCTTCTTATCAAACTGAATCTCATAATCTGTCTTTCCGATAATGCTTTTATCCTGACCTGTATTCAGCAGTTCACAGATCTTTGTTGCAAATACATATCTGCCTTCTGTATCTTTAATAAAAAGTGTCTGTGGAAATGCCCGAAAAATCTCTTTCATAAAAGGTCTGTATTCTTTTTTGATTTCCATATAATCATCTTCCTCTTTTTTTATCTGTATACATCTCCAGGTCTGCAAACTGTATTGCTTCTGTTTCAGGCTGCCGTACATCATGCCTCACATAACCTCCTACCGCAATTTTCAAATAGGGAATCTTTTTTCTTCGTTCTTTCTGTTTTTTTCTGATCCTTTCTACAAGATCCTCGCATTCCTGATCGTCACATCCCGGAATAATCATTAAAAATTCGTCTCCGCCCCAGCGAATACAAATCCCCTCAGAAAGAATTACACTCCGCAAAAGCTCCGCAGTTTCTTTAAGATATTTATCTCCCTCATTATGTCCCATCTGATCATTTACTTTTTTTAGATCATTACAGTCACACATAATATAAGAACATGGCATATATGACAGGTTGTTGAAATTATATTGCAGAACGTAATTTCTGTTATAAAGACCAGTCAGATTATCGTACATGGTCAGTGTCTCAAATTTTTTCTTCAGCCGCATCAGTTCTGTCACATCGCTTGCGGCACCACATACTCCGATTATTCTACCATCTGCATATACTGGATTCTTTGTAACCTCTATGTATGTCTTTTTTCCATTCCGTATATATTCAGAATAATAGCGACAGCTTTTTCCGGTACGCATAATCTCTTTATCCTGTTCATCATGTATTTTCTTTAACTTTACAGTATTTACGGTATCTTCTTCCGTTTTTTCCGGACAAATATTTCTTTTATCTACACCCGTACATCCTCCTGCATTCGAAGTATATATAAATTTTCCATCTTTATTTTTCGCAAACAACAACACGGGTATCTGATTATATTTATGCGCATATTGAAGCAGTTCATCAGCCGTGTATTTCTTTTTTACACTTGTCATAATCACTCCTCCAAATTTTATCTACTTTATTCCCAACATAATTTTATCAGATATTGAAGCTGATTTCCGTTTCACAGGCTGAATAGACGAATTCACAGGATAAATGGACATAGTTACATTTTTACAGGATAAACAGTGGTATTTACAAAGTAATTTTCAGTAAAAGATAATAAAAAAGCTCCTTCAGAGCAGATCTGCTTTATAAAAAAGTATCCGCCTCTGAAGAAGCTTTATTTATGCATAAACTATATTATTCAAATGATGACTGAATCAGCCTTAAGAGTTCAAGAACACTGCGAAAATTCTCCTTTGGTAATGTCTCTGCATGGTTCAGCCAGGTAAGCGTACCCTGCCAGCTGCTGTGCTGCCTGAACATAATATCTACGAGAAAGGAATTCTCCCGTCTCACTTTTTTTGTCATGCCATCCGTCACATGGACATCCTCTTCAGAACACACCTTTCCACCAAAACTTCTAAGTTCTTCAGATACCTGTATTCCTCCAGACTCGTCAAGTATCCTGTCAATTTTTAAAACCGCATTTTCCAGTCCGTTGAAGCGATACTCTGTCTCAGAAAAGATCTGACGAATACTCCCATAGAAACTTCCATCTGCCCCCTGAATGATATTCAAAAAAAATCTTCTCGCTTCCAGCGGAATGATCCGTGGCGTGTATTCGAAGTTTCTTGAAGCATTTTCCATTGTCTGTTCCCCCCAGAGTTGGTTTTATCGTGTTTCTACCTGTTACTTCTGTTTAATAAATCTTTTCTTCACTAAGAATACACTTCTTCCACCAACGCATAACCAACGTTTTTGCTGTATAAACATGGTAAATTTGGGTTATTCCTGAGAATCAGGCACTTGCCATCTTACATTTCTTCCATTCTCTGCAAAACCTCATCCGGATATCTGTTCTTTTCATCCATATCCTTCTGAAGTTCTTCGAGGAACTGACGGATATACAGGATTTCATCCTTCCGGTCCAATCCTTCTGTCTGTTCTTTTTCGTAAACTTTCAAATTTTTATGTAACATCTCACTTACATTGTCAATTGCCGCTCCGTTTCCGGTAAAACCGCGGTACAGTCTCCGCATCGCCTCATGCTTCGACATCTGAAATGCCGCTGCATAAATTTTATGAAGCATATAATTTTTGCGCTCACCGTCCTTCCAGAGTGTAATATAACGTGTGCCGTTTTTGGTACGAGAGGAGACAACCACATGCATGAAAACTCGTCTCCCGTCACTCCCTGTCTGGCTCACTCTGCGGACAACAGCATCTTCATTGATCTCATATAGACCTTCATAGCCTTTTATATCCCGCCACATACTATCACCTTCCTTTGTCTGCGCTTTCTGCTTTCTACCATTCGTTCAGTCTTCTACAGGCACGTAATACGAAAGTTCCGGCTGCTGCAAATATACCAATGATGATCATCATGAAGAATGGAAGATTATTCATGATAATTCCCGTAGGTGTAACAGACTGATAGGCATTAGTGAAGTTCACATAATCTGTTTTGGCTTCTGTTATTCCTGAGACAGAGAGTGAATCTCCTGTATTAACTGTTAACCCTGTGCTGTCTCCATATGTACTTTTATAAGCCGGAAAATAGTTCGGTGTACCTTCTTCCGTAATTGTGATCAGTGTAGAATTGTATAAAAATTCAAATACAACTATCTCATCACCTTTCAATTCAATTACTTTACCCTCGTTATAGTTGTCGATATCATCCGTTTTAAAACATTTACTCAAATCGCTCTTCTTATAGTAATTTATTGTAACCGCATTATTTTTATAAGCATATCCAAGATCAGGTGCTGTCAGTTCCACTTTAAATTTAAATGTCTGATTTGGATCACCGCCAACATTTGTCTTCGTAAGCATAAAGCCACAATGATCTGGTTTTGCTCCTTTTCCTTCAGTATCTTTTTTTGTAATATCATTATTAAAAAGCATTCCGGAAAGCTTATAGTTCAGCTTAGTACCCTCTTTTGGAATGATTTTATGATCTTTGTATGTTGTTTCTGTCACTTCTGTACTGCCTGGTGTCGGATCAACCTTCTCATCAGCATCACTGCCATCATCATTCTTTGTCTTAGTATCTGTAATTGATGTTACCTGATAAGAAGAATTCCCCTGTCCATCTGCAACATAGTCAACCCAGAACACCAGATCATAAGAGGCCTTAGATGCAATATCGTATGTATCATCATCCTCTGTATAATCAAAACCTGTCTCAGTCACCGTAAATTTCACAGTACCTGTAGACTGCTTTTCTGCTGCAATCTCAGCGATTGCAGAAAGACCTTTTTGTCCCTTATATTTAATATAATCAACTAAATTGTCTGTTTCTGCACCCCAGTATTTTACCTGTGTTTTTTCATCTTTCTTAGCTGAAAAATCTTTCTTCTCCAGCTTGATAGTGCCATCAGTACCAAAGCTGAGACCATCAACAGCTGTGTAATCCATATTATCAGTAGAAAATCCCTCCGGTAAAACTGTAAAAGTGATATCAATCGTATCCGGCTCCCAGTTCAATGGCATCTTTAACGATTTACCGATAACAATTTTCTGTTCAAGGTCTGTAGCATTATTAGCTATGGTCTTATCATTCTTGTCCTTTCCTGTCCAACCTGCCATTGCCGTTGTTGCACTCATTGTAACTACAGCAGCAAATAAAGCCGCCGTTATGCCGAACTTCTTTAACTTTCTCATTCTCTCTTGCCCTTTCTTCTTGAGGGTTCTCATTGGTTATTTACTTATAAGTCTCACTGTCTGCCTGATGTGCATGTTACTTTGGCATGTATGCATACATTTGACTTCTTTCCGCATAAGTATACATTTTTCATATCAACACTTAACCAACGTTATTCATCAAAAAAGAGGATACGCCGATATTCAGTCTGAAATATCAGTGTACCCTCTTCTGGTTTAAAGATTATTTGTTATCTGTTTCTGCGTTTTCTTACATATACAACAGAACCTGCGCCTAATGCAACAATCAACAGTACAACAAATCCCATGATATTGGTATTATCTCCCGTTTTAACCTTGGAAGCTTTCGTACTACCGGAAGTATCCTTCTGTGAAGCACCAGAATTGTCAGAGTTATTTTTTCCGTTTTCTTCAGCCTGTGCTTTATAGGTATTGGTAAATGTGGCTGCTTTCACTTCATTTCCTGAAGCATCTGTCATCGTCTCTGTAAGTCTCAGGATGCCATTATCATCGACAACTGTACATTTCAATGTGTATGACATTTTATCATAGGTATATCCTTCAACTTCCGTGTTCACCTCGGAAATAGTATATAAATATTTTCCCGGTGCAGTAAATTTCATTACACCAAACTCTTCTTCACCACTTCCCTTAATCTGAACCGTTTTCACGCCATCTTCACTGCCTTCCGGCATTGGACTGGATTTATCCGATGCTGTCATGGTAAATTCAAACACACTGCTCTCTTTAGGTGTACCTTCAACCACCTTTTTTACCGGCGGATCACTTTCGCACACACCTGAAGGGCTGTACTTATGCTCGAAAATGATCTGAGGAACCTTATCTTCTGATGTTCCTCTGTGAACCTTAACCTCTGCTGAAAAAACTCCATTATAATAATCTGCAAACACAACTACATTAAATACTGTTTCATCATAGGTATAACCTTTTTCCGAAATACTGCTGTCACGTCTGATCTGGTAATGGTATTCACCAGGCTGTGTAAATCCGATATCGATTACCTTTGATGTTTTTTCTCCGGTCATATTGAAGTTCAGTTTGCCATCTACAGCTCCCTCCGGCATTGGTGCCCCATCAGTCTCTGCCGTCATGATATAACTTCCGCCAAAATCTGTACGATCTGTATTCGCTGCAGTGATCGTCTGCATAATTTCCAGATTAATATGTGTTTCTGGCGATCCTGCATAAACGCATGTAATAATCCCAAAGGCAGCAAACATTACCAGCAAACCCAAAAGATATTTTATTCTTTTCATGCTCTGTCTTCTTTTCATCCCTGTATCAATCTCCCTCTTCATGTTTCAGGTAATTAACATTTAATTTTTTATTCTTGCTGAAATTCGTCCGTGTAAGTTGCATCCATGATTTCACCGATCAGCAGATGTCTTCCATTGGTAGTATTACCTGTACATGTACTTAAAACAACGATTCTTGCACTATCATTTTCCGGGAAATCTCTGAAATATTTTGCTTTCTTTTGAATTTCTTCCAGATAAATCCGCTGCATTCGAGTCCCCGTTACGGCAGGCGTAAGCAGACCACTGGTATATGCATCTGCCTCTGTAAATGCAAATATTCTGATCCCATGATCTTTTTTGCCGTAATAAAGATTCCCATATAAATGAGTGTCAAAAAATTCTTCATCCTGAAACAGATCCAGATCACCAAACATCACATGATGATCCATATGATGTCCATGGATAATTGTATTAAAATCCGAAAAATCATTTTTATTACGATAATCAAGAAATATAGACCCTGCCAGCGAATAATCTCCTAGTACATCATGTGAAAGATACTTGTTGTTATCCGTTGTCTGCACCAGCGGATAATCAATATTTGTACCATATATAGTCAGCCATCCGACCACTTCAGGATTTAATCTGCATAATTCCTCGAACGACATGCCATCATCCGCATCTGGTTTATATTTCTCATACTGATCGGGTGAGGCTGAATGAATAACCGTAAGTGTGTCCCACAAAGCGTACACACCATAAGAAACCAATACAACAACTGCCGTAAGAAACAAAAAAGAAACTATTTTACTGATAATCCGGATTCCCTGGACCTGCCATATATCCTGATTCGTCTTCATAGTTTCTCCTCCGATGATGCTTCATCTGTTTTTTCTTCTGAAGTATTTAAAAGCCTTCCGACAAGTATGTTTCTACCATTTGTTTCATCCGAAGAGCATGTACTTAATAAAACAATTGTATCGTCCACGGTAAGCGAATCCCCTTCTGAGAATACAACCATTGTCTGGAGATAATCCAGATACTCCTGCTTTGCACTGTTATCATTCTCACAGACCGAGTACAATTTATAATCGTATCCCTCTCCCTTTATCAGCATTATAATCTCAAGTTCATGATTTTCGTCATCGTAAAAAATGTTTCCTTTACGATGTTTCAGGAAAAAATCTTTGTCATAGTATTCTTTGATAATTCCAAACATTACGTTTGGCACCATGTTATGACCATAGATGATCGTATTGAAGTCTTTAAAAGATGCATCATTACGATAATCCATAAAAATACTCCCCGTAAGGGCAAATTTTCCTTCCGGATTTTTGTTAATATACTTACTGTTGTCACTTCCCTTTACGAGCGGATAATCAACCGGTGTATCATCGATTGTGATCCATCCGATCACATCAGGATTCAGTTTCTGCAATTCCTTAAATGACAGTCCCCCATCATCCTCTGTTGGCTTATATTTCTCATATGCTGCCGCCGTATTATCAGATACAATGGAATACGAATCCCAGATAGCATACACCCCATAGCCAAATATCATCAAAATGCACATTAAACAAAAGAAATTAACACAGGAACTTATGCTGCGAATGATCTTGACAACTGCGGTTTCTGCTTTCAATCTGTTATCCTTTCATTAATTCCCGGGCATAAAGCCCGGGAACTTAAATGATCTGTCATCAGAATTTCATAGTGAATTCTATCTGTCAGCTACTCTTCTGCGTGCCTGGAATACGAATCCTGCAACTACTGCCGCTGCACCGATCAGGATCATCATGAAGAATGGAAGATTGTTCATGATAATACCAGTAGGTGTGATGGATGAGTAAGTGTTGGTATATGTAACTGCATCATCTTTACTACTTGTCACTCCGTCTTTGGAAAGTGCCTGTCCAACAGTTCCAGTAGCATTTCCAAATGTACCACTAACTGTTGCAGTATAGCTTGATGTACCTGCTTCAGTAACCTCTACTTTTGTAGAGTTGTACATATGATCAAATACTGCCACTTCATCAGCCTTCAGTTCAATTGTGTTCTCAGTTCCACCGTATGAGAACGTTTCAGTCCTAAGCTCTTTAGAAGCATCATTTTTATTATATACTTTCACAGTAACTGTCTTGCTTTTATCAACACCACCAAGAGCCGGTGCTGTCATTTTCACAGTAAAATTGAACTTCTGGTTTGCGGTTGCATCGCTACCATTTACAACTAATTTAGCAAGCTTAAATGCGTAATCAGTTGGAGTTGGACCATCCGGGGTATCCGGTACATCATTCTTTGTGATATCGTTGTTGAAGAGCATTCCGGAAAGCTTGAAACCAGTACTTGTGTCTGTTGTATCAATCTTTTTCTCATCATTTACAGTTGTATAAGTGGTTGTTTTTACCTCTGTACTTTCTGGAGTAGGATCAACCTTCGAATCAACTACAGTACCATCATCTTTAGTCGTCTTTGTATCTGTAATTGATGTGACTTTGTAAGAACTGGTTTCATCAGAATTTGCAACATAATCAACCCAGAATACAAGCTCATAGGAGGCTTCTGACTTAATTGATGTCGTATTAGTTTCGTCAGTGTATGTGAAGTTACTTTCAGTTACTCTGAATTTTACAGTACCTGTAGACTTCTTCTCAGCGGCAATCGCAGCGATAGCATCAAGTCCAGTTTTATCACCATAACTGATACTAGGTAATAAGTTACCAGTTTCAGCTTTCCAGTATTGCACCTGGTCATCTGATGATCCTTCTTCAAACTTATCTTTATTTAATGTTACCGTGCCATCAGAACCAAAAGTAAGTCCAGCAACCGTCTCATACTCTCCATTATCTTTTGAAAAACCAACTGGTGTTACATTAAAAGTCACAGTGAGTGTCTCTGGTTTCCAGTTCTTTGGCATCTTTAAGGATTTACCAATTACAACATCTTCTGTTGTGTTTCCTATTGGATCTCCATCATCATTTTTTGTCCAGGCTGCCATTGCACTTGTTGCACTCATCGCGATCGTAGCAGCAAGTACAGCCGCTGTCACGGTGAGTTTTTTTAACTTTTTCGTTCTCTCTTTCATTTCGAAAGCTCCCTTCTGTTGTTTATTTTTTATATAATTAAACTGTCTTGCAGTTCAATCACTATACACTTCTGCGTCTGATCAATGTGATCACTTTTCCGCAGGTTTCTTCAGCCTTAATGCATCCATACATTCGGCTGTCTACTGAATTTTCTCTTGAATCTCCTAATACAAACACGCATCCTTCCGGAACTGTAAGCGGAAATTCGATATCCGTATCATATCGGACTGTTTCTTCGTAGATGCTGTCTTCTTTTTGTACAGCACCATTAATGCTCAAACCATCTTCGTTAATATTTACAATATCGCCGGCTACAGCGATCACCCGTCGTACCTGATATTCACCTTCATATTTCAGCACGAGTGTATCCGATGCTGAATAATCCTTATCGTGTCGATAGTAAACAACCAGATCACCGGCCTTCACCATCGGATACATACTGCTGTTTTCATAGCGGAAGATACCAAATACAAATGTAAACACAGCTGCAAATATAAGCAATATAATTGCAATCTTGCCTAACAGGAGCAGAAACTCCTGTAAGATGATCACTGATGCTTTCTTCTCTGTACTCATCGACCTCCCCTTCTTCTTTTCCTGATGACAAAGCTATATCTGGTCACTCCCAGTACAGCGATAACAGCAATAGCAGCAATCAACCATTTCATGTAACTTCCGGCGAGGATACCTGTCGGGATAGGGGATGCAATGAATGAGTTTACAAACTCTGCTTCTACAGAATCATCTGCATTTACAGCAATCTGTACTGCCTCACCATTTTTGTCGACAAGCTTTCCATCAACATTCAGACTATACTTATCAGCACTGTAGGAAGTCGTAGTTGCATTTCCGTCTTTATCTGTTATCGTTATGTTAAGAGCTTTAAATTCAAACTTTAATGCTCTGTCATCCTGAGTAAGTTCAGAAAATACAAGTTTCGTATTACCATCAATACTTACCGTTCCCTGTGCAGCATTTGAATCTGTATTGTCATATTCACGAGAAGTAAGCGCCTTAGTTACCACTGAACTGCCGTCTTCTTTTGCAACACTTACAGTGAACTTTGTAGTATTAAATCCATCTGACATTTTGCTGTAGTTATCAATATTCTTAATCACCTTGACGCTGGCTGTTTTAACCTGTTCCTTCGCAGTTACTGTAACATAACCATACTGTACAGATTCGCTTACCTGAGAATCATTCTCTCCGGACCAGTCATCAGTCTTATTATCAGGTGTGAATACTGTTTTGAGTCTGAATTTGTATTCACCGGCAGTTGTCGGTGTGAATTTTGTTTCCAGATCCGGATATTCGTTATCCGCCTTTCCGTTTGTTACGTGTACAGAAGCCGGATCTCCAAATGTTTCATATACTGGATTTCCATTATCATCCGTTACAGGATTTCCATTGTCATCCAGCTTCTGTTTCTCCCACTGGTAAGTCACCGTACCATTAATCTGATCATAATTAACACCTGATCCGGACGCCCAGTCCTCAATACCGGTCTTATCGCCCGATTTACCTATGATCTTCTCTGCATCCAGATCATTCCAGAGGTTCACCTCCGTATCCACCTGAACTTCTTTTGTACCACCGTCTTCAATCGTATAAGTAACAGGTACATTAACCTTCGGTTCATCGGTGAACTTCATCTGTGCTGTTCCAGTACCATAAATATCGTTCTGATACTGTAATGTAGGAACATCCACGTTGGTCTTTACGTTGTTACTTCCGATATAATTTTCTTTTGCGCGAACCTTAAACTTCAGATGAACAGTTTCGCCATAAGCTACCGTTCCGGCTGAATACTTAATGGTTGTTGTACCATTGTCATTTGGGGTGATTTCAATCTTGGACTTATCAATATCTGTTTCAGTTGCATTTCCATTGAAATCATATGTCACAAGCTTAACTGTATCTTCAAGTAACGTAAATTCGTTTTCGACTGTATCCTCCAGAACTACGTTCTTCGCAGCATCAATCTTTCCAAGTTTTCCGATATCCTGCAAAATTGCTTTAAATACAGACACAAGCTGATCTCTGGAGGTAACATCTTTAAATGCGATTCCATTGTACTTCTTTACAAGGTTTGTCATCGCTGTGTTATCCAGCCATGACAGATATGGTGAAGCTGTACCACTGTTGCAGCGGATTGTATAAAGACAATCCAGACCAGTCATATCAGGCAGTACACATCCGTAACCATCCTTACCATTTGAATTCTCGGTCGAGCCACCAATAACAACGGCAACTTTGTTTGCTTTTTCGTAGATAGGGTCTCCATTTCCATCTTTCCATTGACTAAAAGTCGATGAAGAAAGGGCTGCTACGGCATTTTCATAAGCCTTAGATGTATAATGTACATGCTCACAGTTTCCAAAGATATCCCACTGCTCCAGTCCTTTTATCAGGGTGTCCATATCATTTGTGAAATACGGTGAACTGATCATCGAGAAGGTGCCTGCATGCTCTACATCTGTAACGGCAAAGCAAACGCTGCCATCACCATGTTCCTTCATGTATTCTGCGAAATCGATCATTGCATGCTTGATGTCATATAAAGTTGCCATATCGGTAACTGTACAGCATGCACCAACCGGTCCATTAACCTGATTTGCATGCTGCAGATCAAACATCTGCCAGCTTGTCTGAATCTGGAATACTACTACAGTCGGAACAGAAACCGTACCATCTGCATTCGCCTTAATATCAATCGTATAATTACGTTCCTCATTCTCGTCTCCATCTTCATCTGCCTTTGCAGTCTTTAACAAATCACTGAAATAAGAGCCTTTATAGAGTCCTCCGTCCTGCATAAGTTCATCCATACCCTTGATCACTGAACTTACTACGTTATGAAATGGACTGGATGTTCTACTATTTTCGTCCTTATCATACTGGAGGTTTTCATCTTCCCAGTCATATTCCTGCGGTTTTGTGGTTGGAAGAGCCTGACTGGATCCATGATTTGTACTTCTCTTATCGATATTTGGATCCATCATGTCTGTATAATACTTCTTCCATTTCTCTACCGCTTTATCAATTCCTCCATCTCTGTATTGATCGAGCAGATATAGAGTCAGACTGTTGCGATCACTGAAAGGAACATTGTCATCCGCTGCAACTTCTTTATAGTACAGATAATCCAGGATCGTTGAAAATTCATCAGACCTATAGCCCAGATTTTCTGCGAGTTCTACCATGAGTTTTGCAGCATCTTTTAAATCCTGCAGATTGTCAAAATATACCGGTAAACTGTAATAATCTGTTCCATCAGCATTATCTTTTAATCTGTACAGGATCACGCTGGAATCCGCTTTATCCTCTAATGCTTTCAGGTTATTATCTGTCAGAACAAACTCAGCCTTATCAACATATGTATAGTTCTTACCACTTACTGTTGGCGTAATACTCTGTGTACCAATCGACGTCCACCCACCGGTTCCTTCTGTATCTCTGCTTTCCCAGGACAGATTATGCAGGTTAATCTTTGAACCATACAGGTCTTTACATACCAGCTTGACAGTATAATTATTTGTGGATGAGTCATATGTTACAGAAGGTTCAATTGTTATTTCTGCATCAGCGAATACCATATCAACATCTTTTGTTTCTGTTTTCTTCGCTGTGTCGGTAACACTGAACTGAACATTCTTTGTACCTGTCGCTTCACTGCCTGTCGGAGAAGTCATCTTCACGATGATATCCTTAATTTCTTCACTATTTAATGTGAAGGTATCTGTCAGAGCATTACCGTTGCTGTCCGTATACCCGACAATTTCAAGTTCAGACCCATCTTTGCCAAATAATGCTTTAATTTCATTTGTTGTGAAAGTGACAGCAGTATCATCAAAATTCTGAAGTCTGACAGTATAGGCCACTTCATCTCCCGGATAAACAGCCTCTGTCGGACCGGTAACACTTACAATGTGCCATCCGCTGGGGTTTACTACATTCAGCTCACCTGAATCTGTATCCTCCAGTTTAATCTCACCGTTTTCTTTATATGTGGCATGAGCCGAAATTGTATGTATGCCAATTTCCGTGCCAAATGTCAGTGCAGATGTCACCTTCAGGCAAAGTGCCTTACCTACTGGTAATGATTTACCCATTCTAACGATGATCTCATCACCTTCAACAGTAATCTCCTGTGCATAATCAGTAGCATTTTCTACTACAGACAGGTTATCCTGGAAATTAATTGCCTCCCCGTCCGAGAGTTCAGTAATATCACTCAGCTTTATTCTGATCTCACTGTTCATATTTAATGCAGATTCTGAACTTACATTAACATTGAATGTCGAGTCAAATCCGGCCTCATATTCCTTCTGGGCAGCACTTACATCTACATTCAGCCCAAGTCTGGAATATACTTTATATGCATTTGCAAGCTCATTGACATCCATACTTGTAGCATCATAGCCATTTGTCGTATCAAGAACCCAGTTTCTGAATCCTGCCTTTTCCAGTTTATCTACCAGATAAAACGGCTGGCTTGCATTGATATCCACCGCATTATCATTATTGGAATAGGTTATCTTTTCTTCTTTTTTTCCTTTCTGGTTTGCTGCATTTGCAATAAAACGATATTTTGTATTCAGCAGATCATTTACACTAAGATATGTTGTATCGAATACTGCTGTAAATCCACTTCCCACATTTACCTTACTGAACGTACCTGATGTCGGAGAAGTTAAATTACTGATGACAGTATTCCACATACCAGCCTCATCATCCCAATACTGAATCTTACCGTTGATTGCATAATCAGCTCCAGTACTCTCATCCAGGTTATCTACCACAGTTGCAGATACAGTTCCAAATGTCGCATTGTCCGAAGCATCAACATTTATTTTCACCGTTCCATCGTCAGTCACCAGCCAGTATTTTCCATCCTGTTTTAAATTCAGTCTGGAAACAACTTCTTTACTGTTACGAATGCTGTCTGTAACAGTGAATGTGATGTTTTCCACACTCTCATAGGATGCAGGTGCCTCAAAGTCACATGTCAGTTCCAGTGTTCCTGGTGTCCTTGTTTCTGTGCCGTCAGGATTTTCAGTCACTATTGCTGCCGGAACAACATTATTCTCAGTTAATAAACTGCTGCAAAGCTTACCGCCGCTCCACTCAGCTTCCAGTTTTTTTGCAGTAACTTCTGAATCTCCATAATTGAATAATGTCAGCTTATAGGTCAGTAGTGTACCCGTCTGGTCATCGCGTTTCGGATTAATATCGCCAGTTGTCTGAAGTTCGGCACTTCTAAGCATCCATCCTGAAGTCGGCTCTGTAATTTCGTACTTTCCAGCATCCTCGCCTGTCGCCTTATCACCATTTGTGATAGTTCCATATACGCTATGTTCTCCAAGCGTACTTTCTTCACCAACCTTAAAACTGTACAGCAACTGAATCTTTTTATCTTTGGGTAATTTATCCAACAGATTTATCGTCACTGTACCATTAGATACGTCACCCAATGAAACATATTCTGATCCGGAAACCAGCACTGCCTCGGCTGAATTTGTGATATCAACACCAGTATCACCATTCAGGTAAAGTTTCAGTGATTTGTTTTTGTCTATGTCCTGCGAACAGGTAAAACTGATATCAAATGATGCCACATTGCCAAGAAGATTTTCTTCGCTCTCCGGTATAATACTCAGAGCGATGTTATTATTTTCTGAATAATAATCATAAGCCGTCTTCAGACCACTCAGGTCTTCAACCGGCACACCATCATTATGCATATCCGGATATACATCAAGAACCCATTTTCTGAATCCTGCCTGTAAAAGATCTGCAAGATAGAACTCTTCACTCATTACTTCCCTGGTGTATGTTTCACCGGTGGTTTCATTTTTTGTGAATCTGAAACGATATGGTGTATTCAATAAATCTTCTATAGTGAATGATGTACTACCTTTTTCTTCATATATGCATTCATTATTCTTCTGGCCACTAAATGATTTTACCGTCTCCCAGCCATCATTCGAGCTCTTTTCCAAAACGCCAGTCAGTTTATTATCTTTATCGGCATTCCCGTTCCAGTCATTGACCGATACTTTAAAAATGATTTTGCCATTTTTATCAATCTTGCCATTTTCTGACTTAATCGTGATTTTAGCACGTTCTGCTTCCTCTTCCACCGCAATGTCCGAATCAGCATCTGTATCTGTATCTGTG
>CAVBPN010000030.1:0-3503 GCA_963597235.1 bacterium | reverse complement strand
CATAATCTGTGATGAAATATTCCTCATACTGTTTTCCATCCACGCCGATTCTACAGAGGATTTTCTCAATAGATTCCTGTAATGTTAAACCATCATGCCGTATAGGAAAATCCACCCATTCACCTACAAGCCGCCCCTCATTATACATTCCTAAATTTGTAATAAAAGCTCTGAAAATCACATCATTTTTCATTGTATGAACACTCCTTTTTTCAGGATGCTCCCGCACAGCGTAAGCTGTTTTTTAGCAGGAAGTCCAGAGGGGTGCAACTACTCTCTGGCAAAATTAGCGAATGGAACGAAGTGGTCGCTGTATTTTGCTACATCCATGAGAAAAGATACAATAAAAAGATTGACAAATATTTAACGATGTTATATAATAAATATATGATATAGAACAACTATAATAATGAAAGGGATTTGTGTATGGGATATTTGTCATTCGATGCCAGCGTCAAAATACATCAGTCTGGTAGATTCACAAGTACAAAAACAGATAAAACAGGTTTTGGCGGCATTGATGGTTATATCCGTCACATTGACCGTGGAACAGACAAAAAGAACGGCTGTGAGGTCAATCACAGCAACCCTGACATTGATTCTTCCTGTACATTGGATAACGAATCTTATTACAAAGATTCCAACGGTGTATGGCAGGAAACAGCTACTTCTAAAGATATGAGGGATGCAGTAAATCGGCGTATTGAATATGCGAAAAAGCATAAAGCAAGAATCTCTGATAAAGGCAAAAATGACACTGTAATTGTACGTCCTCTCATTGTCCAGCTTGATAATGATACGATTGAACAGCACAAGGAAACTTGGATGTGGGACGTTATGAAGATTACAGAGAAATTGTTCGGTAAAGAAAATATCGTAGGTTTTTCTGTTCACAGGGACGAGACAAATGTGCATTTACACATTATCTTTGTACCCTGCCATGAAACGCAGACCTGTACAGGCGAAACCAAATGTACGCTTTCACAAACGAAATTTTTCAAAAATCCGAAACAACTTGCAAGCATTCATAGACTGTATCGCAAAGAACTTTGCGATCAGTACTATGATATTGAATTGGAGAACAAGCCGATTGAAGAACATCTGGCAGGTTATACAGATTCCAACGGTGTATGGCATCAGCAGGGGCTTACGCCTGACCAGATGAAAGAACTCAGCAGTAAAATGTTAAATTTACAGATTGGAGAATTGAATATGAAATTAAGACAAGAGGAAATGGATAAGTTAGAGCAGGCAATGAAACAGATGCAGGAAGCCGCAAAAAGCAATCAGGCACAGCTTGAAAAAGACAGGGCAGAACTGGATACCCAGCAGGCTTTGTTAGACAATCAAAAAGCCTCCGTACAGGCTCAAATGCAAATGATACTCAATGAAACAGTAAGTGTTGAACAGCTGAAAAAAGAAGCCGCTGAAATGATGGCAAAGGCTTACAGCATGGCAGATGTATGTACTCAGGCTATTAATGACGAGAAAAATCTGAATGCAAAATTTCTTGAATTTCTGGACAGGGAAAGTGAACGTACAAAGAAACCGCTTCGGAAACTGGTTGAAAGTTTATATAAGAAATTCCAGAATGAACGTAAAGCCAATCTTTCCAGCTGGAATCTGGAAATGTTACGTGTAAGAGAAGAGCGTAAAAAACAGGGTTATACAAATTCTCCTGAACTCAATATCATTGATACAGATTCATCTATCACAGACTATGATTTAACCCTGTAAGAAAAAAAGAGATACCCTTTATAGAGTATCTCAAATAAATTCAGTTGATTTTGATATGTGGTATCAGGTGTTGTACCTCCTTTTTTGATTTGATACCCTGATTGATACCCTTTGTAATTTGCGGAAAATCAAAAACGCTGAAAACCCTTGATTTATAAGGCTTTTCAGCGTTTCTACTAGCAGGGGATGAGAGAATCGAACTCCCACCAAAGGTTTTGGAGACCCCTATCATACCATTTGACCAATCCCCTATATTATTGAAATAATTGCAACTTTATCTGCAACAAAATGAATTATAGCAGATAGTATTCTGTTTGTCAATAGCGGAGATGGAGGGATTTGAACCCTCGCACCGGTTGCCCGATCTACCGCATTTCGAGTGCGGACCCTTCAGCCACTTGGGTACATCTCCGAATCTGAGATAATTCACTCAAACATTAATTATTATATAGGCAGTTTGTCGAAAGGTCAATTCTTTTTTTGTTGACGCGAAAAGAATCCTATAATATGATATAGAGAAAGGTTGCTGTGAATGAAGCGAACGGTAACAAGAAATCCGCAGAGCAGTAGTACATCAAGTATTAGCAGCTTTGCAGAAAGTGCGGAAAGAGGTTAGATCCATGAACAGAAAAAAAGATGTAATCATCAAAGCTACAGCTGCTTTGACTGAGAATTATAGAAAAGAAGAGTTATTTATGCCAAAGAATAACAGAGAACTTCCGAGTAGGGCGGCAGTGATCGATGTTGTCAAGGAACTTCGTTCAGTTATTTTTCCGGGCTATTTTTGGAATGACTCAGCAGCAAAGGTGTTTCCGGAACATTTTGCCGGATATCGCCTGAATGATTTGTATGACAGACTGAAAGAACAGATTGAGATCGCGCTTTTGTATGCAAACCAGAAGATGGAACAGCAGGAGGCGGAAGAAGAGGCAGATCGTATCTGTGCCGGATTTTTTGATAAACTTCCGGAGGTACAGGAGAGACTGCTCAAAGATGTGCAGGCAGGATTTGACGGTGACCCGGCAGCTAAGAGCAAAGAAGAAATTATTTCTTCTTATCCGGGAGTATTTGCAATCTATGTATATCGTCTGGCACATATTCTTTATGTAGAAAATGTACCACATATTCCGAGAATTATGACCGAATACGCACATGGCAAGACCGGAATCGATATCAACCCGGGTGCTGTGATCGGTGATTATTTCTTTATCGACCACGGTACTGGTGTTGTAATCGGTGAGACGACAGAGATTGGACGTAATGTGAAACTGTATCAGGGTGTAACTTTAGGAGCACTTTCTACAAGACAGGGACAGCAGCTTGCAAATGTGAAACGTCATCCTACGATTAAGGATAACGTGACTATTTATTCTAATTCTTCTGTGCTTGGTGGTGAGACGGTGATTGGTGAGAATACGATCATTGGTGGAAATACCTTTATTACAGAATCAATTCCTGCAAACACAAAGGTCAGCGCAAAGAGTCCGGAGCTGGTAATTAAGAAACCTCGTAATGCTGTATCTAAAACGGATGTTTGGGATTGGCAGGATTAAATACTTTGAATTGACAAAACTATATAAAATAACAGAAAAAAATACAAAATAAAAAATATTGAAAAAATTTAAAATTACCTGTTGACAAACTATGAGTTATAAGATATACTCAATATCGTTGAAGCGAGCGAAACACAAACGCAACGCAAGAACAGCGATATGCGGGTGTAGTTCAATGGTAGAACACCAGCCTTCCAAGCTGGATACGTGGGT
>CAVBPN010000029.1:0-2540 GCA_963597235.1 bacterium | reverse complement strand
AATTCTTTAGGTTAGAATCGATGATGGTGTAAACGAAAAAGCAGCTTTGACGTTTCAGTGAACTGCCCTTTCGTTTACATCATTTTCGATCTGACCTAATTGAACAAAGTGAGCGTCCGGGTAGCCATTACCTATGAACTTTCAATCCTTTGTTCTTACATAAAATTATACCCGGTTCACTATGTAAAAGCCAGAAGAATCATGCTTTTCTAAATAAACAGGCATGACAACAAAACCTCAAATTCTGAGGCTTCAGAAAACATATGGAAGAACAGGATTTTAACATCTTTGTGGAATCCTGAGCTGTGGTTTCCCAAGATGCCCACCACAGGATTTACATACACAAATGTTTATTCCATAAAGCTGTTTTAATATTTCCGCCATTTCTTTACCCCGAAGCTTTGAAAGATACTTTTTACAGCCAAGGAGATTCCTGCATAAAGAAAGTTTCTTACTTTTCGTGCGGGAACATAATAAACCATAATGCCGGATCCTTACAAAACGCTTTGGTGGAACATGCATCAGGAAACGACGGACAAATTCAACGCCGGAAATAGTCAGTGTTTTCCATTGACCTTTGTTATTGTAATCTTTTACAGAAAAAGTAACGGTTTTCTCATCCATGCAGATGATGCGGTGATTACTGACCGCAATCCTGTGGGTATATTTTCCAAGATAATCAATCACTGACTGTGCCCCGTTGAAAGTTTTCTTACAATAGGGGATCCATTCCTTATCATAGCAGGAATCAATGAGTTCTTTGAAGGTATAATGGTTACGATATTTTTCTGCACTCCCGTAAAATTTCAGCTGGTCTGTGGTCCAGAGTTTTTTTAATTCATCTATATATTTTCCACGAAAAACTTTGGAAATGACCCGTATGGGAAGAAAGAATTCCCTGCCGTTATCTTTCCATTCATTTTTTGTGGTCAGCCCACCTCCGAGCAGGATTGTATGGATATGGGGATGAAAGTTCATCTCAGATCCCCATGTATGGAGAATGCAGATATAGCCGACAGAGGCTCCAAGATGTGCTGGATCAGCTGCCAGTTCACGGATTGTTGCAGAAGCTGCATGGTACAAAGCATCATATAATAGTTTCTGATTACAGTAGATCAGCGGATTTAAGATATCAGGAACCGTAAAAACCAGATGGAAATAAGGTGCATCAAGTACCTCTTCCCTGCGGGCATCCATCCACATTTCTTTCGGGACAGCCTGGCACATGGGGCAACAACGGTTGCGGCAGGAATTATAGTGGATCTGGACTGCACCACAATCTTCGCATATACTGACATTAGCACCATAAGCCCCTGTTTTACAGTTCAGGATATTTACAGCAGCCTTTGCCTGAACTGGAGAAGGCGAATACTTTTCAAGATATGCCGGATAAAAATGTCGGAAAATATCCTGAATGGTAGGCTTATTCATGAGCAGCACCTTCTTTCCGGTCAAACGGGCTTTGGATCCCCATAAGGGATTTATTGCTGACATGAAGATAGATTTCTGTAGATTTGGGATCACGATGTCCGAGCAATGCCTGGATATTTTGCCGTGCCACCCCTTGTTCCATCAGATGGGTTGCAAAACTATGCCTGAGGGAATGCGGCGTTATCCCTTTTGGCAGTTCGGCATCGGATACTGCACGGCGCATTACCTGTTCCAGGGTACTGACTGTCAGATAATCACCAGTAAATCTGTTTGGGAACAGGATTCCCCGGGGATGCCCTTTTTCAAACCAGTACTGTGTAAGGATATCCAGGCACCGTTTGGAAAGGATCGTGTAGCGGTCCATGCGATTCTTGGTATCCCTGACATGGATCTGCATCCTTGAACGGGAAATATCGTCATAATGCAGATGGATCACTTCAGAGACACGCATTCCGGAAGAATACATAGTTGCGAACATGGCTTTGTATTTGATATCGTCAACAGCATCCAGAAGACGTTCCACTTCATCGGGAGTTAATACTGTTGGAAGCTTATGTTCCAGTATCATACGTGGGACTGTGATATCATCCCAGAGGATGTGAAGAACATTCCGGTAGAAGAAACGGATAGCAGAATTATACAGGTTTAAAGTTGAAGCTTTAAGCCCCTCGTTCTTTTTCGCAAGGAGAAACTCCCTGACATCCTGACAGGTAAGTTCCTCTGGATCTTTATTTTGGTATTTCAGAAAATAGAAAACATAGTTTTTATAACAGGTGATAGAACGCTCTTTGAGGTTGCGGATTTTTCCAGCTTCTTCAAGTTGTGCTAAATATTTTTCGTACATAATAAAATCCTCCATGTAAGATCAGTCGTTATCCGAAACACTGCTTTATATGGAGGTGCATTTGCATCATAAAATCGCTTGCCAACCAAGCGGAAGGGTGGTATTCTTTTCATAGGCAGTGGGAAGGTCGATCCTGTTTGATTGTTTTGTTGTGGTGACTTAACAATACTACTTTTAGGACTTGCTTTCCACTGTTTTTGTATAGAAAAGAAAAATCGCTATGCCACAGCTTTGACAGGTCATCGCACAGCGATTTTGTTCAATT
>CAVBPN010000028.1:0-7760 GCA_963597235.1 bacterium | reverse complement strand
CAAGACTACAGTCCGGTTTTTGAGATACAAAGATTGACATAAACCTTGAAGTGTTATATTATAATAGTAACCAAGAAAGAGATAATTCAAGTTAATGCAATGAAACCCCATGGAGGACCAGTCCATGGGGTTTCGTTTTAGGCTAGCTGTCTAATGATTCCGGTCTAACCATTTGCATATGTAGTAACCAACTACACTTGCCATAACCGAAACTAAAAAAGAGATAATTATATTCAAGTTAATGCACCTCCTTCCTGCTGGAAAGAGTCGACAGCGATTTCATTATACAAAATAAAGTGTTGAAAATAAAGCAAAATATGCTGGAATAATCAAAACGAATTGACTGTCTGGACTTTTTATAAGCATGTATAAAGTACAAGCAAATGTGTCAAAGAATATAAAAGGTAGCAGGTTACTGATACTTGCTGATGCGTAACTACGGACCAAAAGGTCGGGGGTTCGAATCCTCTAACGCACGTTATGTCGAAAGGCTGGAAACCTTGAAAAATCAATGGTTTCCGGCTTTTTTTGTGCTTGTTGATTTGAGTTCGAACCTGTGACTTCCTGTGACAAGGAAATTTTGGGTGAAATCAGCTGGCAAATGCCTTTTCCATGATACTTAGACTTTCTTCCGGAGTCAGAGGATTATAAATATACCCTAATGTTGTTGCGGTGTTGCTGTGGCCAAGGCAGGCACGAATCTGATCAAGAGGAAGACCGGCTGCATTCAGGCGACTAGCATAAGTCTTTCTCAGCTTGTGACTGCGCTTTACGTCAGTACAGATGTGTTTGCAGGCATATTCCAGCATACTGTTAATTGATCGCAGGTTCAGGTATTTGCTTCCATATCCGAAGATGAAGTCATCAGGTCGGGCATCAGGAGCATTTGCTCTTAATAATTGAAAAATCTCCTGAGCTTTGTGCACAACTGGAATGACACGTTCTGTATGAGTCTTGGTATGATCAAGCAATACATACACACCTTTTCTGCCTTCCTGACCAGGAAGAATAACAATTTGTCCGGAAGTCTTATACACATCATAATAAGGATTACTCAGCTCTGTAGCATCCATATGTACCATTTCCTGGACAATTGATATTTCCCACTTGTCCATGTTCAGATCTCGCCAGCGAAGTGCGCACAATTCTCCGGCACGTAATCCCATCAGAAAATTGCAAACGATGGATAAAAAGCGCGGCTCATGTTTCTTGTCATACGATTTCCAGAGATCTTCAATAACTTTATTATATTCGTCGGTGTTGTAAACCTGAGTTTCACTCGTTGGCTTGGATCCTTGACGAAACTTAACAGTTACCTTGAGTTCGGGAAATGGATTACTGGCAATGTATCCATGATCCTTCGCATACTCAAACATCTGCTTGGGGATAGTTTTTATTGTCTGCCAGGTGTGACTGGATAAATTATATTTTTTGATCAGCTGGTTGGCCCAGGAATTGATATCAGAGACCTTTATTTCCTGTAAAGGAATTTGAAAGAAATCAGTTCCGTCAAAAAATCTTTTCCAGTGTTTTCTGTGAGCACAGATAGTATTAGGGCTGTCAGTGATGGTTCTTTTATAATCCAGCCATTCTTCGAAAATATCCTGCAGGCAAATGGAAGTGGATTCTATGTAATATGGCTTTAATGCATCTAACAATTCACCACGGGTTTTCCGTTGAATACGCTTGTTATAATCCAGCGGGTTTGCAGTGTACCAGGCATCTCTTTTTTCGTTGTATAAGATTTTGTACTTGTGAAGTTTTTCTACTTTTTTTCTGGTTAGCATTTTTTCAATATCCGATACCGTTTCCTCATCAATTGTACCATCGATAAAAAGATTTTCCAGTCTTGATTTTTGTGTGTCTATCTGCATATTTGATAACCTTTTTTTCTTTAATATGTCATTTGAGAGGGCAGGGTATCAAAAAAGGAAGGCACTTTTAAAATGTATAATTTTGTGGGAAATTTAGTTGAAATTTGGAACTCAAAAGTATATAATATACTTATGGAACTCAAAAGTTAGGAGGTGTAATAAAATTGAGTCCGCGCACTGGCAGACCGACAGATGCGTTGAAAAATCATGATCTGAAAGTGAGAGTAGATGATAAGCTCTATGATCGATTGCTCAGATATGCAGATGATAATAACATTACTAAAGCTGAAGCAATAAGACGTGTATTAGATGAGCATTTGCCGAAAAATTAAAAACCAGTCCAACTGCCCTGGTAAGACGTGAACTGGTTTATTGGGTCTGCCACAGGAGTTACCCTGCAGCTAAATCTGATTATAGCACCGTAGGAACACTCCTGGCAACTTATTAACTGCTGCCGGAGAAAAAATCTGACAGTCGATTATGTGAAAAAGGAGTCGATCATATGGAGATTGATCTTTTGATTACGGAACTGGATGAAACGACCATCCAGCTCGACAAGATGAGATATCTTGCCACACAGATTTCCAATAAGGCAAGTGAGAAAACTCAGCGGGCAAAAAATGCATTTGAATATGATTTCGAGAGTCGTGAAATTTTCAAGTGCAGCGCTATTTTATTGGATTATATAGAAGTAGTAGATAATGCAATTAAAAAATCGGTAACTAAGCTGGCAGAATATGACACTAAACTTCAGAAAGAAAATGCCGAGGCACTTTCAACTGATTCTGCCAAGGTGGATTTTGGAGTAACGACAGATCCATCAAGAAATAATTAATATAAGTTTTAAATCAGGCTATATTTTGCAAAAATCAGGCAAAATATGGCCTTTTTGTATTTTAAGGACTTATTTTTGCTATCCGGTCTCCAGAAATCACATATTTAAAGAAACAAACAAAGGAGCCGATATCGCAATGAAAGAAAATATCAGTTTTGAATTTATTAAATCAGATAAAACAGAACCAAATATCTATTATCGTATCCCTAAAATCCTGTTTGAAAGCAGTATCTTTGAAGATTTATCGACAGATGCAAAATACCTGTACAGTTTTATGCTGGATCGCGTTTCTTTGTCCAGCAAAAATAAGTGGATAGATCCAGACGGGAGAGTGTATATCATTTATACTGTAAAACAGGTATGTGAAATTTTAAAATGCGGAAAAGACAAGGCATCGAAGTTACTGGCAGAGTTGGATAGCGAGAAGGGTATCGGATTGATTGAAAGGGTGAGTAGAGGCCTTTGTAAGCCAGACAAAATTTACGTGAAAGATATTGTGGTACAGAAAGATGATGTAGACAAAAAGGAAGCTGCTGCATCGGAAAATGCGACTTCCGGAGATCGATTTAATCGACTTCAGGAGGTGGAAAAAACAGAGGTCATGAACGCGGAAATTCATATCACAGAGGGTAGTAAAAACAGATGTCAGGAAATCGGAAAAGCAGACACAACTAATAATGATAATATTAAGACTTATAATATTAAAACGGATAAAAGTAATCAGGATAATAGTAATCATCACTCTATCAAGGGCTCTACCCTGACAGAGGATGATGATACATATACCCGCTATGAACAATTAGTCAAACAGCAAATCGAATATGAGTATGCTGTCAGAGAATGTCAGAAGAATGAAGTAGCGTACATCAATGCGATGGTAGCTATAATTACAAAACTGTTTTGGTCGCCAGGTAAGCCTATCAGAATCAATGGCGTCGAGTATCCATATGCTTATGTGAAGAAGAAACTGTTGTTGATTACTAAAGACCATATCATGTATGTGGTGGAGCAATTACGTAAGTGGCGCCCGGATATTTCAAATATTTATAACTATTTGTTGGTATGCATGCTCCGGGCAGTTGATACAATTGACAGTTATTATATGGCGCAGGTAAATCATGACATGGGTGCAGGAAATTTTGCAGATGAGCCCGAAGTATCTGACAAAGGGCAGGAGGATGAGGAACTGCTGCCGTGGACGCGATAAATTTATTTTCAGGTGTATGTTTTTGATCAACGGTATAAGGAATATGGCTAACAAAAAGTGTTGACAAATATATCATAGTGCGATATAACATAACTATCGAAGTACGATATATCGCACTGAAAGGAAAACACTTATGGATGCACATATAAAGAAAGTCTATGTTCCCATGACGGAGACCAGCTTTTACATATTGTTATGTCTTCGCACCCCGAATCATGGGTACGGGATTGTACAGAAGGTAAAAGAGCTGACGGACAATGAGGTGGTACTCGGTCCGGGGACCATGTATGGGAGCCTTTCGAAGATGGAGAAGGACGGCCTGATTCACTTTATTCGGGAGGAAGATAAGAGGAAAATTTATGAGATTACAGAACTTGGAACGGAAGTTCTGGAGCTTGAGCTAAAGAGAATCCGCAGACTGTATCGGAATGCACAGGAGGTAACGCAATGAAGGAACTCAAAAAAGAATTTCGCTGGTTTAACATCGTGGAATATGAAAAAGAAGAAAAGTACCTGAGCAAAAGACACCAGGAAGGCTGGAAATTCAAGAGAGTGACCTTTCCGGGGATATATACATTCGAGCGGTGTGAGCCAAAGAAGGTAATCTATCAGCTGGATTACAATAAAGAAGGAATTAAACATCAGATGGAATATGTGAGGATGTTTGAGGACTGTGGCTGGGAATACCTGACAGAATTTGATGGCTATAATTATTTCCGCAAGCCGGCAGATAAGATGCAGCAGGAAGAGAAAATATTCTGTGACGACCTTTCTCGCCTGGATATGATGAACCGGATTTTCATAGGAAGAGTAATTCCGTTGATCGTAATTCTTTGTGGTTTGATCTGGCAGCTTTATATGTTTGCGGCAGATCACAGTGAACGAGGATGGTTGCCGGTATTTGTTGTATTAGTAGTTATATACATTATTACTTTCCTGCAGTTTGCAGTAAAATATTTTGCATTTCGAAACAAGGTACGGAAATAGCATTCATTTGTCGAACTATTAATATAAAGAGTAGTCCATTGCCTGAGGGATATTGTCCTCAAGTGATGGACTTTTTCTGATTTTAAAAGAATTTTTAATTTTTTTGTTACCATTCATGATTTTTTACGATATATAGTATGAGTAGGAAATTTCCTTTCGAGAGGTACTTTATGAAAAACGACAGAATTTGATATCAAAATACAAAATTTTGGAGGACAACCTGTAAATGAAAGACAATGAGATTATATCTTTGTTTGAGATAATTCATAATGCCATAAATGGCATAATAGAAAATTCATAATGTCGTAAGTGACATAATAAGAAATCCATAATGCCATAAGTGACATAATAGAAAATTCATAATGTCGTAGATGACATAATAAAAAATTGATTATGCCAAAAGCGACATAACATGAAATGGACAAGGTTATATATGTCATAGCTGAAATAAAGGAAGTAGAAAAGATAGAAGGTAACTTGGATTAAATATTGGGAAAATTATGTAAAAATCGATTTTGGGGCGATATTGATAGGTTTTGCGACGATATTATAGGGTTTTGCGGTGATATTGTATGGTTTTGTAAAAGGCGCTGTAAGGAAACTGGGAATCTGTGGTTGCCGAAAGCAAAAATGCTTTTTATGTGAAAAGGTGCAATTTCTTTTGAAAATTTTTGTACATTCACACATTATTTTTGGATAATTTAATGTGCGATAGTTATTCAATGATTGACATTCACACATTACTTTTGCATAATATAATGTGTAAACGTTAAAGCGAGGTGAGGAGTATGAATTCCAAGGAAAAAATTGAAGAATTGCTGGAAGCATCGAGGGACGGCACGATTACTGTAGCACAGGTGACGGAAGCAGGGCTGCGCCGCAGCATTTTACAGGAATTTGTCAAAAATGGTGAAATATATCGTTTCGGGCGTGGCCTGTATGTGCAGAGCAGCGCGTGGGAGGATGATTTTTATCTTTTACAGCGTAAGTATGGACGTGGAATTTATTCACATGATACCGCATTGTATCTGCTAGGCTACTCAGATCGTACCCCGGCGAAGTATACGATGACTTTTCCAAAAGGTTACAATGCACAGTCTTTGAAGCAGGAAAATTTAATCATCAAGCGTGTTGTGCCAAAAAACTATGAGCTTGGGATAATTGAAATTGAATCTCCATCGGGAAACCCTATTCATATTTATGATCTGGAACGAACACTGTGCGATATTCTACGTGGCAGCGGAAGTGATGTCCAAATTGTCGGAGAAGCTATGAAACGCTATGCAGCGTGCAAGTATAAAAACATTCACAAATTGATGCAGTATGCAGAACAGCTTCGCGTGAAACCTAAGGTGCTGCGATATATGGAGGTTTTACTATGATTACAAAAAATCCAATGCAGTTGAAGGCTTTTATCAAGAACAAAGCAGAAGAGAAACATATCTCGGCGCAACTTGTCATGCAGAACTATATGTTGGAACGTTTGCTGGAGCGGATTTCGCTTTCATCCTATAAGAATAATTTCATTCTTAAAGGTGGATTTCTGGTTTCTACCATTGTGGGGCTGGATACGCGAGCAACAATGGATCTGGATACGACGATTAAGGGTTTCACGTTGACGCATGAGGCAATCCACAAAATTTTTACGGAGATTTGTGCTGTCCGGATTGATGATGACGTACAGTTTGAGCTTACTGGCATCTCTGACATTCGGGAAACTGATGATTACCCCGGCATTCGGGTTGCGTTGAAAGCGAATTATTCGCCAATCAGCGTACCGTTGACCGTGGATGTCACTACAGGAGATATGATAACACCTCGTGAGGTGGAATATACATTTTCTTTACTATTTGATGACAGAACAATCAGTATTCTTGCCTATAATCTTGAAACGGTACTGGTAGAAAAACTGGAAACTGTGCTGTCCCGCAATATTGCGAACACTCGTCCGAGAGATTATTACGACATACATATTTTGTATGCACTGAGAGGTGAGGAATGCGATAAAGTGACTCTGCGTCGAGCACTTGAACGGACGACACAAAAACGCGGTAGTGATATGATTTTGTTGGACTATCCAGAGATTATGAAAGAAATTCATGAAAGCGATACACTTCGTAAGCTGTGGGAGAAATATAGTCGAGAGTATGAATATGCGAAAGATATTTCCTTTGATGATACATGTAATACCATTCAGACGATTATGAATGCAATTATGGTGTAAATTGTCAAGATTATCAGAGAAAATATAAAAGCAGGCTTGAACAATGCTTAACAGCAAAAGTCAGCCAGGTGGGGAGCCTGACTGACTTTTGGGAAGGGGAGAATAAATTATAAAATCGAAATTAGTTTATAGAGTCATTTTTATAAGTTGGCTGATAATCGTTCTCTTCAACGTAAGTATCTATCAATAATTTGAAGACATTATAGGCAGAGCTTTTTATATCTGGAAGAAATTCAGATAGGATCTTTTCTGGTGGAGTTTGGTTCTGGAATAATTTGTTAAGTTCCAATAATTTTTCTTGAATATATTCTTTTCCACAAAGAAGAAACCACTGATCGACGACATGCTCTAAGGCATCATGATACGCTTGAACATATAAATTAATTCCTTTGGAAATTGTTTCGTAAGCTTCCATTTCGTTGGGAAAATTTTTCTTAAGGTATTGCAGGGTACCAGTATTAATAGTAGGATTGGCACCAAACATACGGTGAGCTAATGGACGTTCCGGTTCATCGTATCTCCATGTCAGACGGCATATTCTGGTAGGCGCCAACCGCATTTTATTTTCGGTAAATATGCCTACCCGATTGTGCCGTACCGGAGGTTACCGCAGATTCTCAGCGGCTTCACCGC
>CAVBPN010000027.1:682-3828 GCA_963597235.1 bacterium | reverse complement strand
GTCAGCATCTGATGCTGGCCTACATCGGTTACGATAATTGCTTTATCGAATTGTTTATTGATCTCATTAAAGATATCAAGCGGTCCCATCAGAGGACGATTTTTCATGGAAAGCGGATGTTCGTTTTTCCAGGCATCGATCTCTGCACGCCATTTTTTTGTATTGCATTCGGTTACGTATTCTACCATTTTAGTGATTGCTTCTTTTGCATCAGCAACGATCGGGACATCGACATGAATGTTTCTGGAAATAGAAGCCGTATCGATATCGATATGGACAATCTGAGCATTTGGAGCAAATTCATGAAGCTTTCCGGTGATACGGTCGTTAAAACGGGTACCGATGGAGAAGAGCAGGTCACAGTTTGTGACTGCCATGTTTGCTGCGTAAGCACCGTGCATTCCGAGATTTCCGATAAACAGAGGATGTCTGGTGGAAATCGCACCACGACCCATAACGGTAGTAACAACCGGTACCTGTGTCTTTTCTACTACGGAGGTGAAGATATCGTTTGCATTTGCGATATTGACCCCACCGCCTGCCAGGAACAGAGGCTTTTTTGCTTTCTGGAGCATTTTCAGGGCCTTTTTCAGCTGTCCCATATGTACGCTCGTATTAGGCTTATAGCCACGGATATTGACACTCTTTGGATATTCGGCACTGCCAAGTTCTGCCATAACGTCTTTAGGAAGGTCGATCAGGACAGGACCCGGACGACCGGTTCTTGCGATATAGAAGGCTTCTTTAATAATACGACCGAGATCTTCGCGGTTACGGACAGTAACACCATATTTCGTGATACTGCGAGTGATTCCAACAATATCAACTTCCTGGAAAGCATCGTTTCCGATCAGATGTCTGGCTACCTGACCGGTGAAACATACAAGCGGAACGCTGTCGTAGTTGGCTGTGGCGAGTCCTGTGACAAGGTTGGTAGCACCAGGACCGCTGGTTACCAGACAGACACCGACTTTACCTGTAGTTCTTGCGTAAGCATCTGCTTCGTGAACCAGAGCCTGCTCATGTCTTGGCAGAATGATATCGATCCCGCTCTGTCTGTATAATTCATCACTGATATCGATGGTACATGCACCAGGGTAGCCGAATAAGGTAGTGACACCTTCTTCTTTTAAGGCTTTAACCAGTAATTTATTTCCTGAAATCTGTCTCAAATAGATTACCTCCTTCTTGTATCTGTAGCATAAAAAAATCCTAAGTATAGAAAACACTCAGGACGGAAATCCACGGTAAAAATAAATAATTGTAACTGTGAGGGTACTGAACAGTTACGAATAATTATAAAATAAGAAGGTATATTTGTCAACGGATTGCAACTGGAAATGGCACAGAAGTTGTGGTATGATTACTATTTGCAAGTTGCAGTGAACGGAGTGGACAGTAACGACAGGATTGCTGTTTACAGGAGAAAAAATCGTATGAACAAAAAGAATGAGATTGAACAAGGGATGAAAGAATGTCGTCTCTGTCCGAGAAACTGTGGTGTGAACCGTCTGGAAGGTCAGAGGGGATTTTGTGGCATGGATGCAGAGATCATGGTTGCAAGGTCTGCACTCCATATGTGGGAGGAACCCTGCATCTCTGGAAAAGAAGGATCAGGAGCCGTGTTTTTCTCCGGATGTTCCCTGGGGTGCGGATTCTGTCAGAACCGGACGATATCCAGAGGACAGAGTGGAAAGAAAATTACAGTGGAGCATCTGGTGGGGCTCTTTTTTCAGTTACAGGATCAGAATGCAAACAATATTAACCTGGTGACGGCAGGGCAGTTTCTGCCACAGATAGCGGTGGCATTAGTGATGGCGAGGCAGCAGGGACTATATATTCCAATCGTATATAACAGCAGTGGCTATGAAAAAGCAGAAGCTCTGAAAATGCTGGATGGACTGGTGGATATTTACCTTCCGGACTTTAAATATATGGATACAGAACTGGCGAAAAAATATTCTCATGCAGAAGACTATCCACAGGTGGCGCAGGCAGCATTGGCTGAAATGGTGCGTCAGGTTGGAGAAGCGGAATTTGACAGTCGTGGTATGATGAAAAAAGGTGTGATCGTCCGTCATTTACTGTTACCGGGACATGTAAAAGATTCAAAGAATGTGTTAAAATATCTCTATGAGATTTATGGAGACAGAATCTATATCAGTATGATGAATCAGTATACGCCGATGCCGGCGATGAAAGAAGATCCGTTGTTGTCACGGAAAGTAACAGACAGAGAATACGAGCGACTGATTGATTATGCGATTTCACTTGGCCTGAATAATGGATTTATTCAGGAAGGCGAAACCGCAAAAGAGAGTTTTATACCGGAATTTGATGGAGAGGGAGTATAAATGGCAGAGAAAAAAACAGGAAAGAAAACTGAGAAGAGATTTGAACAGAAACGAAAATTCAAGAGCGAGAAAACATATACAAAGGATAAAACAGGGACTAAGAAGAAGTATGGCCTTTCAGGAAAAAAGCAGGTAGAAAAGAAAGCAGCCGAAAAATCAGATACAAAGAAATTTACGAAAAAGACAGAGAAACCAGAAGCGAAAAAAGCAGTTTCAAAGAAAATAGAGAAATCCCTCTGTCCGGTACATGGAAAATGTGGTGGATGTCAGCTTCTGGATATGCCGTATGAGAAGCAGCTGAAACAGAAGCAGAATCAGGTGAGTAAACTTCTGAAATCATACTGCAATACAGAGAAGATCATTGGAATGGAAGATCCGTTCCATTACAGAAACAAAGTGCACGCAGTCTTTGGACATCGTAAGGAAGGTACAGTCATTTCCGGTACATATCAGCAGGGCACGCATTTTATTGTGCCGGTGGACGAGTGTCTGATCGAAGACAAATGTGCGGATGCGATTATCCGTGACATCAGAGAGCTTTTAAAATCCTTTAAGATCAAGACTTATAATGAAGATACTGGATACGGGCTGCTCCGTCATGTACTGGTCCGTACCGGACATCACAGCGGACAGATGATGGTAGTTCTTGTACTTGGTTCACCGATTCTTCCATCCAAGAACAACTTTGTAAAGGCACTTCGAAAACTTCACCCGGAGATCACAACGATCGTTCTGAATGTCAATAATCAAAAGACAAGTATGATCCTTGGTGAAAAGGAAACTGTACTGTAC
>CAVBPN010000027.1:0-672 GCA_963597235.1 bacterium | reverse complement strand
TCTCTCCTCTCTCCTTCTATCAGGTGAATCCCGTGCAGACAGAGAAACTTTATACAAAAGCAATCGAGCTTGCCGGTCTGACAGGAAAAGAGCGCGTGATTGATGCGTACTGTGGAATTGGAACGATTGGTCTGATTGCCAGCGATAAGGCAAAAGAGGTCATCAGTGTGGAATTGAACCCGGATGCGGTAAAAGATGCGATTGTAAATGCAAAACGCAATGGAATCAAAAATGTACGCTTTTATCAAAATGATGCTGGTATTTTTATGCGCCAGATGGCAGACGAAGGAGAGAGCGCAGACGTTGTATTTATGGATCCGCCGCGCAGCGGTAGTGATGAGAAATTCCTGTCATCCGTTGTGACATTACACCCGAAACGCATCGTTTATGTATCCTGTAATCCGACGTCACTTGCTCGCGACCTTAAGTACCTGACTAAACATGGATATCGGGCTGTCACTGCTGTGCCGGTTGATATGTTCCCAGCGACGGTGCATGTGGAAACGTGCTGTCTTCTGGAAAGGGAAATAATCAACAACAATGAGATAGAATATATGCACGTTGATTATGAGCCGGAAGATGCTGAATATCTCAAAGGTTTCAAGGGTTCTGCGACCTATGCAGAAATCAAGAAATGGATTAAGGAACAGTATAATGTTTCTGTATCATCGT
>CAVBPN010000026.1:0-15031 GCA_963597235.1 bacterium | reverse complement strand
TACCGGAGGGAATTTATCCGGATGGATCGGTGAGATCTTTTCGATCATATCCGCAATCTTATTTGTATTTGTGATAACAACCTCTTCGGCTTTTTCACTTCCCAGATAAGAAAATTCTTCCAGCATTTCTTCCGTTGTACGCAGATACAGAGGTGCCTGATTATCCGCATCCGAGAAGCCGTTTCCAGCCATGATGATCCGTCGGTAGATTTCATCCTGCGGATCCATAAAATGCACGTCACAGGTAGCAACGACCGGCTTTTTGAACTGATCTCCAAGTTTCACGATTTTTTTGTTCAATTCAATCAGATCTTCATTCGATTTCACACGGTCATTCTTCTCATCCGCGATCATAAATGCATTGTTTCCAAGCGGCTGAATTTCCAGATAATCATAGAAATTGACCAGTCTGGCAATCTCCGGCTCCGGTGCATTTCGAAGCAGTGCCTGATACAGTTCTCCGGCCTCACACGCACTTCCGATCAGAAGTCCATCCCTGAGTTCCAGAAAAAGACTCTTCGGCACTCGCGGACGACGTCTGTAATATTTCAGATGAGACTGACTGACCAGTTTATAAAGATTCACACGGCCTGTCTCATTTCTTGCCAGAATGATTGCATGGTATGTCGGCAGCTTTTTGATCGTATTTACAGATACATTTCCCTGCTGGTTTAATGTATCCATATCAAAAATATCACGTTCCTTCAGCATTTCTACGAAACGCACAAAAATCTCCGCAGTACATGCCGCATCATCGACTGCTCTGTGATGATGATCCAGAGAAACTCCAACCGCCTTAGCAACGGTATCCAGTTTAAATCGGTTCAGTGCCGGCAGAAGAAAACGTGCCATACCGACCGTATCCACGTATGTATACTCCTGCGGCAGTCCCTGTCGCTTACAGTTCTCTATAATAAAGCTCATATCAAAGTCCGCATTATGGGCCACCATAACCGCACCCTCACAGAATTCAAGAAACTGCGGAAGGATCGTCTCAATTTCCGGTGCATCCATGACCATGGAATCATTGATACTGGTCAGCTGTTCAATTCTGTATGGGATTGGTACTTTCGGATTAACAAAAGTTGAAAAACGATCCGTAATTACACCATTTTCCACTCTTACAGCACCAATCTCGATAATCTGGCAGGTCAATGGAGAGAATCCCGTTGTCTCAATATCAAATACAACAAATTTTCCATCGATTGATTGTCCCTGGCTGTTTGTAACAATTCCCTTCATATCGTCGACAAGATATGCTTCCATGCCATACAGGACTTTAAAATCGGAGTCTTTCGAGACACAGCCTCCCCATGCATCGAAGCAGTGGTTTGCCTCCGGGAACGCCTGTACAACACCATGGTCGGTGATTGCAATTGCTTTATGGCCCCATTCATATGCACGCTTTACCAGATCTTTTGCATTAGAAACACCATCCATATCGCTCATCTTTGTATGGCAGTGCAGTTCTACACGTTTCTGCGGGCTGGTATCCATTCTGGTGCTTCGGAAATCTGCAATCTTCTTAATACCGGAAATCGATCCGATCGTCAGTTCACTGTCAAATCGGTCAATCGTTGTTACACCTTTAAATTTCAGAAAAGCGCCTTTTTTGATGGATTCCTTAATTTCCGGCACCTGCTCATTACGCAGAAACATTTTGATCACAATAGAGTCCGTAAAATCCGTCACAGGAAAGATCAGAATCGTCTTTTCGTTACGGATCTCGCGTGCCTCCACATCCATAACCTGACCACGAATGATGACTTCACCCATCTCACCGGTAATGGATTCCAGATCAATGGTATCTCCTTCAAAATCTCGTCCATAAACAACATCCGGATTGTTGTCCCTGCGGAAACCGCCATGAAAATCTCCTCGCTGTCCTTTTTTCTCAAATGTCTTCGGCTTCTGTTCCGGTTTTCCGCTCTTTGTTTCTGCCTTTTTACTGTCCTTTGTTTCTGCAGATACGGTTTCTTCTGTTTTTTCTTCCTGTGCTGTTTCAGGTGTCAGTTTTGCATGTTTCAGTACATTGGCTACTTCCTGACGGATCTGTAACGCCGCATTTCTACGGTACTTACTTTCTTCCGCCTCTACAAACTGCAGATTAATCTTCAGATTCATGCCACATCGTTCACAGAAAACCTTCTCCAGATATTCTACAAGAATTCCACTCTTCTCTCTGGCAATCACAGAGTCCGGCAGAGTCAGATCCATCTGGTCTTCTGACGGAAAAATGATCTGCGCGCGTTTAAACAGATTGTACTCCAGCATGTTAAAGTTTTTCAGTTCCACTTCCATGCTGGACCGATAAACTTCAAGAAAATTCGCCGGCGAATACTGTCTGGAAAGATGAAAGCGCTCAATCACCGTTACCTGCATTTCAAGTCCCGAAAAACATTGTCTTTCAATCTGGTCTTCCAATGCCATGATATACTTCTTATGGATCCAGCGTTCACTGTGGATATAGACCCACAGTCTCGTCTTTGCCGGATTGCATGAAACTCTTGAAACGGTTACCATCTCCAGCCATTCATGCAGCTGGTCTTTTACTTTTAAATTGGGAAATACATCGAAAAATTCTTTTTCCACGTTTTATGCCTCTTTCTTATCCTTCCCAGTGAAGCAGTTCCTCTCTCAGCGTATCAAGAAGCTGGTCTTCCGGCACCTTTTTCACGATCTCACCTTTTTTGATCAAAAGGCCGACGCCAACACCACCGGCAATTCCGATATCTGCCTCTTTTGCCTCACCAGGTCCATTTACCACGCATCCCATAACAGCAACTTTGATATCCAGTGGGATATCCTGTACCATTACCTCTACTTTATTAGCAAGTCCGATCAGATCAATGCGTGTACGTCCGCAGGTCGGACATGAAACAACTTCTACACCACCTTTACGCAATCCCAGTGTCTTAAGAATGCGTTTTGCAGATTTAATCTCTTCCAGCGGTGCCCCTGTCAGAGAAACACGGATCGTATCTCCGATTCCCTGTGAAAGAATGATTCCAAGTCCTACTGCCGATTTAATATTTCCGGAATACAGAGTTCCTGCCTCTGTAATACCAACGTGAAGCGGATGATCCGTCTTTTCCGCGATCAGCTCATGTGCCCTCGCACACATCATAACATCTGAAGATTTAATACTGATCACCAGATTATCATATCCCATCTCTTCGATGATACGTACTTTATCCAGTGCACTTTCAACAAGTCCCTCTGCAGTTACGCCATGATATTTTTCTACCAGGTCTTTCTCAAGAGAACCACTGTTTACGCCTACTCGGATAGGAATATTTCGCTCTTTTGCAACATCCACAACTGCCTGAATACGTTCCGTACTTCCAATGTTTCCAGGATTGATACGAATCTTATCTGCTCCTTTTTCCATTGCGACAATTGCCAGTCGATAATCAAAATGAATATCTGCAACAAGCGGAATATGAATCTGTTTCTTAATCTCTTTCAGTGCCTCAGCCGCTTCCATCGTCGGAACCGCACAGCGGATAATGTCACATCCGGCCGCTTCCAGCTCCAGAATCTGGCGAACAGTCGCTTCCACATCTTCTGTCTTTGTATTTGTCATAGACTGAATCAGAATCGGGTTTCCGCCGCCAATCTTTTTATTTCCTATCTGTACAACTTTTGTATGATCACGATACATACTCAACTCTCCTTTTAGCGAAAAAGCGGAGCTGTTGTTTCCGAACAGCCCCATCTTGGTTATATTCAGTGCTGAATTTCAAGCAGTTTTGCTTTCAGATCATTTTCCATTCTGACCATTTCAGCTTCTGCTGCCTGTCGTTTCTCTCTTCCTTCTTTCTGGATCTTCATCACATCATCCAGAGTCTGGATCAGATCTGCATTTGTCTTCTGCAAAGTTTCCAGATCTACAATACCTCGTTCGGATTCTTTTGCGGTCTCTACAGATGCCATATGCAGCTTTTCAGCATTTTTACGAAGCAGTTCATTTGTCAGATCCGATACCTGGTGCTGGGCCTGCGCAGCCTCTGTGGAATGTGCGATTCCAAGTGCCAGAACCATCTGACTTTTCCAGAGAGGAATCGTGTTGACCAGTGTTGTCTGGATCTTTTCTGCCATCATGGTATCATTGTTCTGAACAAGTCGGATCTGAGGTGCCGTCTGCAACGAGATCATTCTGGTAAGTTCCAGATCATGCAATTTCTTCTCAAAACGTGCACATTTACTGTCCAAATCCTTAGCCGCCTGTGCATCCTCCGGGAGTCCGGTCATTTTCGCTCTCTCCTCCAGATCATGCAGTTTTCCGCTGCGTGTCTGTGCCAGGCTCTGCTTTCCCGCCTGGATATACATGGACAATTCCTTAAAATACAGAAGATTCTGTTCGTACATCTTGTCGATCATTGCAGAATCTTTCAGCAGCCGAACCTGATGTTTCTCAAGTGCATCTGCAATATGCTCTACATTCTCTTCTGCCTTATCATAACGATTTTTGAGATTTTCAAGTTTATTTGCCTGTTTTTTGAAAAAGCCGAAAAATCCCTTTTCTTCCTCCGCGTCAAAGCCTTTCAGTTCACCAACAACTCCGGAAAGAAGTTCTCCGACTTCTCCAAGCTCCTGTGCTCTTACATTTTTCAGTGCTTCATCAGAAAAATCTGCCATTTTTTTCTGTGTTCCGGCTCCATACTGCAGAACCTGCGTCAGATTCTCTACATCGATCTTAGAGGCAAAATCATCCACCATTTTCTGTTCTTCCGGTGTAAGTACCGTCTGCGCCATTTTCTGCTGAACAGGATCCATCTCCGGTGCAACCTCCATCAGCTGTCCCTGAATCTTTACTTCTGGTTCTTTCTCCGGTTCCGGTGCAAAATCCGGTTCCAGCGTCAGGGTTGGCATCCCCGTTTCTGCCTGCTTCATTTCATCACCCATATCATTCTCCTTATCGTGTTTTATACAAAATCCCTGTTGATCGACTGTTATTTCTTACTGAAATCATTTCCGGTCAGTCCTTCCTGTGCAAGCATCGTATGAAGCACGGAAATGTCACTTGAAACGTCCCACGCAGTGTCCTGGAAAACAGAATCCAGAAGTTTCGCAAATGCCTCATTCAACGTATCCAGCGTATCTTCGATTTCTTTCTTTGATGAACGGATCGTCTCTCCCTGGATCGGCTGTCTGTCCATATCTTCATAAGCATCCAGAAGTTTTACCGTCATAGGAAGGTAATAATCCATCATTTTCTTGAGATTCGGAATGATCTCCGGATGTTCTTCGGCTCTCTGGAATATCTGTTCTACGATCTGTTCCATTCTGGCAATCTTCGCAGAGATTTCCTCTCCCGGAATTGCATCATTACTTTCATGGATTTTCTGAATATAAGCCTCTCCTTTATCCAGGACTTCCTGTACCTGAGGACTGATACGCTTCTGCTGTGCATTCTCCTGTTCAGCCATTTCTGCTTCTTTCTGACGTTTCTGCTGTTCTTCCTCTGTTCGCTGTTCCAACGCCTTCTGTGTTTCTGTATACTGTCGATATGTTTCTTTGCTTGTGATCAGACAGGTCTCTTTCTGATCAGTTTTTCCCTCCGGGAACCAGCCTCTCTGAATCATATAACGAATATCTTTTTTAACAAATTTCACATTCCTGCCGACAGCACCTGCCAGATGCTCAAAATCACAGTATGTCCTGTTTCCAAGTACCTGTACATATTTTTTAAATCGTTTCAGTCTTCCCAGACCTGTACAGCCTCCACCGATCATACCAACACCCACCAGTGTACCGATCAGAGTCACTGCTGTCGAAGTGATACCTCCGTGTCCCATCACAGCCTGAAGGATCTGTACAGTCAGAAGTCCCATTGCCATACTTCCGGATAAAATCCCTCCAAATACGATCAGAAGAATATCTTTTACCTTTTCTCCTCCGGTATTTCCATAAAGTTCCGGATTGGTTTCCTGCACAGCCTGCTTCTGCTTTCCTTCACCCTGTTCCGTCTTTTTATGAACCGGTGTTGACGGATGTTCTTTCTGATATTGTTTCAGCGTATTATTGACCATCTTGGTGATCGACTGATTTAATTCCTGATAATTACTTGTTTTTACAGCATTTTCTATTGTTGTCTGAACTTCACGGACTTTCTGCTCCACAAAGCTGAAATCCGGTCCGTTATCATAAGTTTTTTTGTCCATTCCGTCCTCCTGTAAACTATTTCTTATTATACCGAAATCCAGACAAAAAAACAAGGCACAGGACATCTGCCTGTACCTTGTCTTATATAAGTTCTATTCGATAACTTTGATCCAGCCTTCCGGAGCTTCGATGCGTCCCATCTGGATACCTGTAAGTGTCTCGTAAAGCTTCTTTGTTGTCGGTCCCATTTCTTCCATTCCGCTTGGGAAACAGATTTCTTTACCATGGTCTACGATCTTTCCAACAGGAGAAATAACTGCTGCTGTTCCGCAAAGGCCACATTCTGCAAAGTCTTTTACTTCGTCCAGATATACTTCACGTTCTTCTACTTTCAGTCCAAGATAATGTTCTGCAACATAAATCAGTGAACGACGTGTGATAGAAGGAAGGATACTGTTGGACTTCGGTGTTACAACGGTGTTGTCTTTTGTAACAAAGATGAAGTTTGCTCCACCTGTTTCTTCTACTTTTGTTCTTGTAGCAGAATCCAGATACATATTTTCATCATATCCCTGACGGTGTGCATCCATGATTGCGTGAAGGCTCATTGCATAGTTCAGACCAGCTTTGATGTGTCCTGTTCCATGCGGTGCAGCACGGTCAAAGTCTGTGACACGGATCGTGATCGGTTTTGCACCGCCTTTGAAGTACGGTCCAACCGGTGTAGTCAGGATACGGAACTGATATTCGTCAGCCGGTTTAACACCGATTACCGGGTTACTTCCGAACATATACGGACGAACATACAGAGTTGCACCTGAACCATATGGCGGTACATATGCTTCATTTGCTTTAATAGTCTGAACAACAGCTTCTACAAAACGGTCTTCCGGGAATGCCGGCATTTCCAGTCTTCTTGCAGAATTAGCAAGACGTTCTGCGTTCAGGTCCGGACGGAAAGTAACGATATGTCCGTCTTCTGTTGTGTAAGCTTTCATTCCTTCGAATACAGTCTGGGCATACTGGAATACACATGCGCACTCATTCAGTGTAACATTCGGATCTGTAGTCAGCTGTCCTTCATCCCATTTTCCATCTTTAAAGTTGGCAACATAACGATAGTCTGTCGGAATATAGCCAAATCCGATGCTGCCCCAGTCAATGTTCTTTTTTTCCATAATATATCTTCCTCCATTCATATGGATTTCTTTTCCAGTTACGCTTCTCGGTAACTCTTTCTACTCATTTTAGCACTTTATCACGGTGACTTCAATGCAAAATTTACAGGGATTTTAATTATTTCACTCTCTCATATTTCACAAAAGCATATTCCAGATCAAAATATGTCTGTTCATCACTCTCTGCAGTCACTTTCCACTCCGGCATCTCATCCAGATTCGGGAAATAACTGTCTGCCTCATATGCAAAATCAATTTTTGTTACATGTGCAATATCACAATACGGCAGAAGCTGTTTATATGCGCTGTCACCGCCAATACAGTAAACTTCTTCAGACGGATACTTCTTAACCTCTTCCAGAAGTTCTTCCACGGTATGAACAATAATCGCATCTTTGACATTATAATCTTTATTTCCTGTCAGAACGATATTTGTTCTGTTCTTGAGTGGAAGTCCGTTCGGAAAGCTCTCCAGCGTCTTACGTCCCATTACCACAACTTTTCCTGTAGTTTCCTGACGGAACATCTTCATATCTGCCGGAATGCTTACAAGAAGCTTGTTGTCTTTCCCGATTGCCCAGTTCTTATCTACTGCTACTATAATATTCATGTTGATTTTTCCTCTTTTCTGTTGCACTTATATTTATGAACCTGATACTCTCTGAAATCAGATTGCGATCGGTATATTTTTAATCTGTGGCCATGTCTGATAATTTTCTACGATCAGGTCATCTGTCGTGAAATCATAGAAATTTTTAATCTCCGGATTCAGTTTCACAGTCGGTGCCGGATATGGTGTACGACTGATCAGTTCTTTAATGACCGGAACATGACGGTCATAAATATGGCAGTCTGCAATAACATGCACTAGCTCTCCGGCTTCCATATCACATACCTGCGCAATCATCATCAGAAGAATGGAATACTGGCAGACATTCCAGTTATTTGCTGCCAGAATATCCTGTGAACGCTGATTCAGAATCGCATTCAATGTAAGTTTATCTTTACCCGGTTCTTTTGTTACATTAAATGTCACAGAGTATGCACATGGATACAGGTTCATCTCATGAAGATCCTGATGCACATAGATATTTGTCATGATACGACGGCTGTACGGATTATTTTTAAGGTCATATAAAACACGGTCCACCTGATCCATCATGTCTTCTTTATACTGATGTTTTACCCCAAGCTGATAACCATATGCCTTACCAATGGAGCCGTTCTCATCTGCCCAGCTGTCCCAGATATGACTGTGAAGATCTTTGATGTTATTTGATTTTTTCTGCCAGATCCAGAGGATCTCATCCATTGCACTCTTCAGGGCGGTACGACGAAGCGTCAGCGCTGGAAATTCTTTACGGAGGTCATAGCGGTTCACAACACCAAAACGTTTGATCGTATAAGCGGAAGTACCATCTTCCCATACCGGACGAACCTTCTCACCTTCTGTACTGGTTCCGTTCTCTATGACATCTTTGCACATATTAATAAATGTAACATCTGCTAAACTCATCTTTCTGTCCCTCTCTTATACCTTTTATACTTAATCACTGTCTTTTCCCTGCTCTTTGTTTGTCTTTTCAGCAAGTTCATAGTGAGTATAAGTATAACATATCTTCCTCTCGGTTGACAATCTTTTCCCCCTTTGCTATATTTAATGCCATGAAAATATTGATTACTTTATTAAAACCCTTATCCTTTATACCAGCTTTACTTATGATGTATCTGATCTTTTCATTTTCAGCCCAGACCGGGGAGGTGTCCGGGGCATTAAGTTACAAGGTCAGTTATAAAATCGTAGAAACAAAAAATGAAGTCCTGCACGAAAACAAGGAATATGATGAATTGAATTATGAAGCCAACTCCATTCAGTTTTATGTACGAAAGGCGGCCCATATGACTGAATATTTTCTTCTTGCTGCGGCCATTTCTTTCCCTCTTTATGTCTATCGCGTAAGGGGTTTCTGGCTGTTTCTGCTCGCCGGCATTTTCTGTGTCGGATTCGCAGGATTTGATGAATACCATCAGTCTTTTGTTGCCGGACGCGGACCATCTGCAAGAGACGTCTGTATTGACAGTTCCGGTGCTCTGATCGGTATCATTCTGGTCCAGATATTTTGCTGGTCCACCTTACATAATCCTTCCGGTTCATCCAGAAAAAAGAAAAAAGCACGCAAAAAGCGCCGTAGATGATCCTCTGCGACGCTTTTCTTATACTACTCACTTTTCTGTTTCTTATTCTTCTGTTTTTTCTGTCAGCTCAGCATCATCTGAATCTTTTGTTTCTTCAACTTCTTTTACTTCTTCTGTATCATCCAGATTCGATGCCAGTCTCGCACGTTCAGCAATGCTCATCGTCTTCTTCTCTGCAGTTTTTTCCGGTTCAGCTGTTTTCTGTTCTGCCAGCTCAGCTTCCTCTCTCGCCCGTCTTTCTTTATCACGTTTAAGGAAATTCTTTCCACCGATAAAGAGCATGACGGCTCCAACGATCAGAAAGCCGATTCCTGCTACAAAAAATCCCCAGCTGCCGCCATCAACTCCATCAATAACGTTTTTACACAGCCTGTATCCCGTATATAGAAGATAGCATCCTGCCAGGATCATCAGCACATAACTCCTGGTTGGCGTGGCATTCTGCTGTGTAGTATTCTGAGAATCCTGTACATCATTTTCCTGCTTTTCAGAATTCTCAGGGTTTTTGTTCTGTTCTTCCATTCTGCCTCTCCTCTCACGTCTTTATCCGACTGTCTTCACGTCTTTACCGTCATTGTTTGATTTCTCTTTCATTTCAGTTTCAACAGTCTCGTCGTCCGATTCCACTGTTTCTTCTATCGGTTCTTTTGCAAGACGACCATAGATTCTGGTCACTTCTCTCATATTATAAAGTGTGATCTCATTCAGCTGTCCTGCCGTCATTCTCCATTTCCAGTTATCGCCAAGCGTAGCCGGTGCATTCATACGTGCCTCATTTCCAAGACACAGATAATCCTGGATCGGAATGATTGCAAGATCTGCCACACTGGAAAGTGCAGTACGGATCAGCGCCCATACACAGTCATTTACCGGCTGTTCATAGCAGTTTATGTACTCTCTGACAAATTTCAGATCATGGCCCTGAAGATTTTCCAGCCATCCCTTTGTCGTCTCATTATCATGAGTTCCTGTATAGACAACACAGTTATGATCATATTTATATGGAAGATAGCTGCTGTCCTCGCTGCCGTCAAATGCAAACTGAAGGACTTTCATTCCAGGATATCCACTGTCTTTCAGCATTTTCAGGACACTCTTTGTAAGGAATCCAAGATCTTCTGCGATCACACGAAGCTTTCCGATCTTTTTATCCAGTGTATGGAAGAGATCCAGTCCCGGTCCTTTTTCCCATTTACCATTCTCTGCAGTCTTATCACCATACGGGATTGCATAATATTCATCAAATCCGCGGAAATGATCGATTCTTACTACATCATAAAGTTCCAGGCAATGCGTCATACGCTGCACCCACCAGCCATAATCGTCTTTTTTAAGTTTCTTCCAGTCATACAGCGGATTTCCCCACAGCTGACCCGTAGCGGAAAAAGCATCCGGTGGACAGCCTGCAACAGCCTTCGGGTTATAATCCTCATCAAACTGCAGCATCTCCGGATTTGCCCACGCATCGGAACTGTCCAGTGCGACGTAGATTGGAACATCTCCGATAATACTGATTCCCTTCTTATTTGCATATGCTTTCAGTTTTCTCCACTGTGTAGTGAAACAATACTGCTGAAAACTATAGAATTCAATCTCTTCTGCCAGTTCTTTTTCTGCCTCTTTTACAGCTTTTGAATGACGGTCCTTCAATTCTTCCGGCCAGTCGATCCAGCAGATTCCTTTCTGATCATTTTTTATTGCCATAAACAGACAATAATCCTGCAGCCAGTCTTTTTCTTCTTTCAGGAACTCCGCATAGTCCGGATCATTCTTTAATTCTGCTTTTTCATATGCTTTACGGAGCAGTTTATATCTGGACAGATACATTTTCTCATAATCCACATAAGATTCACTGCCGCCCCAGTCACAGGCTTCACATTCTTCTTTTGTAAGAAGATCTTTTTTGATCAGTTCTTCCAGATCAATAAAATATGGATTTCCCGCAAAAGTAGAAACTGACTGATACGGAGAATCGCCATATCCGGTCGGTCCCAGTGGAAGGATCTGCCAGTACTGCTGCCCTGCTTTTTCAAGCTGATCTACAAAATCATAGGCCTCCTTTGAAAAACATCCGATTCCATACTTTGACGGAACACTGGATATTCCCATCAAAATGCCACTTGCTCTCATTTTATCTCCTCCAAATCTGGTAAATATACACAAAAAAGATTATACCAGATTTGATACATTTTTAAAATCCTTTTTTCTTCATATATACAAATACATCATGCCAGACTTTTTCTTTTCCTTTTTCGTTCAGGATCTCATGACGCATTCCCGGATATAATTTACCTTTTACATCAAGATAGCCCGCTCTTCGCATCGCATGAACTGCTCCGGCAAATTTACGTACATTTCCAAGACACGGATCCTCAGCTCCACTGATAAAAAGTACCGGCATCTTTGGTCTGGTACAGGTCCATTTATGTATATCATAAGCCTTCTTCATCAGGTCAAATAAAGCTATGTATGCATCATCCGTAAACGTAAATCCACATAGTTCGGATTTCGTATATGCCTCATAAATTTCCGGATCCGAACAGATCCATGCATTTTTATTTTTCTCTTTTTTAAATTTCAAAGCATAAGTCCCAAAAGACATGGTTTCCAGAATCTTACTTTTATGATGTGATCCCAGAAGTTTCCCCTGTACTTTTGCAATTGCTTTTCCAAGAGGTCTTGCCTTATTTTCGCTCGGTGAACCACAGATGATCAGCATATCTATACGATCATCATGCTCTGCCGCAAACGCCCGGACCGCAAGCGAACCCATACTGTGCCCAAACAGGATCAGCGGCAGATCCGAAAAATGTCGTTTTATTTCCGTATTTACCGTCAGAATATCTTTCAACATAGCGTCTGCGCCACCGCCATACATATACCCTAAATCTCTTTTATTTGAAACACTTTTTCCATGACCTCTGTGGTCATGAATCACTGTTATGTATCCTTTCGATGTCAGATATTCCATAAACGGAATATATCGTTCTTTATATTCGCTCATTCCATGCACCAGCTGCACGATCGCACGTGGATGCACTCCCGGCTCCGGCATCAGGCAAAGTACCGAAATTTCCAGTGCATCAGCTTCTGAAAGAAAACTTCCCTCGTATTTTATCGACATGTCCATTCCCTCCATCCAACATAATTATAGACTCATTGTATGGTTATGAATTGACCTTGTCAAGTAACGTCGCATTCTGTTATAATAGAAATGTTAATAATGAAATCACATTTATAATGCAGTCATATGGTTACTATATAAATGTAGCCAGACAACTTCATAAGGAGGAAGTATGGATACTAACAATCAGGAAATATACGAAGAACAGTCCGCTGCTCCCAGACGTAAGAAAAAGAAGAAAAAAGGTCTGATCATTTTTCTGATCATCCTTATTCTTGTTGTAGCCGGCGGCACCGGATTTTACTTTATGCAGCGCCAGAAACCGATTTCCGCAACAGAAGATTTTCTGGAGAACATGCGTGCCATGAATTTTGACGGAATGAAAAATCTTCTGCAGAGCAGTGACATGTCCGCTCTTGACAATGCAGATATCACCAGTGATGCTTATTCCTCATTTTTCAAAAAGATCAATGAGAAAATGACTTATAAGATCACGAAGACCAGTTTCCACATTCAAAACGGAACTGCATCCGTCACCGCACACATTAATTATATCGATGGCGCAGACATCTACAAAGAAACGATCACAGAATTTCTGAAACAGATCGTCTCAACTGCATTCTCCGGAACAACTCTTACCGAGGAAGAAACCCAGCAGAAACTCGCTGCTCTTCTGGAAGAAAAATCCGGCAGTGTAGAAGACAAATTCACCGAAATCGATATCACTTATCCGCTGATTGAAGCAGATGGAAAATGGAAAGTAGTTTCTCTCGATGCTGATACGGTAAAAGTCATGTCCGCTAACTTCACAAATGTTCAGGATGAGATCAACCAGTCTCTGGCAGATATGAATGCTTCTGAAAACACAGAGACAGACTCTACTGCCACTCCTACAGAGACCACCAGCATCGACATGAATAACGACCATTTCACTCTTCGACTGAAAGAGTTCCGTGTCACACAGGCTATTGATGATTCTGACTGCCTGCTGCTGTACTGCGATTATACAAACAACAGCGAGTCTTCATCCAGCGCACTGGTAGATGTACAGCTTTCTGCAAAACAAAATGGAGAAAAGCTTTCACCGGCAGTTCCAAAAGAGGACGAACCGGCAATCGACAATTACATCGCAGAAGTAGAACCTGGCAGTACCGTAACTGTCTGCTATGCATTCTCTCTGAATGACAAATCAGATGTCACACTGGAAGCATCCGAAGCATTTGCCTTCGGCGGTGGCACCGTCACTTCACAGACAATTAAATTACAATAAAAAATATTCGCGACAGTTCTTAACTGCCGCGAATATTTTTTTATTATCCCGCCATACTAGCACTATGAAAGGATGGTGACTTATGGGAAATAAATTCTTACAATACTTTTCACTGACAATTGCCGTGATCGGTGCCATCAACTGGGGACTGATCGGCTTTTTCAACCTGAACCTTGTCGCACTTCTCTTTGGAAGCATGAGCTGGCTCTCCAGAATTGTTTATGGACTGGTAGGTCTTTGCGGGTTCTATCTTCTTTCCTTTTATGGTCTGGTCGATCAGGACAAAACAGCCGCATAATCCTGATCAGCAGGATTCCAGAGCTACCTTCATCATATTTTCAAAAGACTCCTGTCTTGCCAGTGATGATAATTCTTCATGTGTCACGAAGGAATCTGAAATAGTCAGAAGGCAGGCCGCATTTTTACCAAGAAGCTTCGCATTGTGAAACAGTGCGAAGCTTTCCATTTCTATACACTCACACTGATGTTTCCGATTGATTTCTCTGAAGTCTTCCATATGCTCTTCCGAATAAAAAACGTCACAGGAATGAACACGCGCTGTCTTAACCGGAATCTGCAGGCGTTCTGCCGTTTCAAGGATTCTGGCATTCAATGTTTCAGATGGATAAAGAATATCATCTTCGCACCCGTTCTGCACTTTTGCAAAACTTGAACGACTCCATACACTTTCTGCAAGAACCACATCAAGCACTGCAAGCCGGTCTGTATAAGATCCTGCCGAACCAATGCGGATAATATTTTCCACATCATAAAACTTATACAGCTCATAGGAATAAATTCCAATGGACGGCATTCCCATACCACTAGCCATAACAGTCAGCTCTTTATCTTTATATCTTCCGGTATATGCATACATATTTCTGACCTGGTTGACCAGTGTGGCATCTTTAAGAAAATGTTCTGCCACATATTTTGCTCGAAGCGGATCTCCCGGCATCAGAACATTCTTAGCAATCTCACCTTTTTTCGCTTCAATATGGGGGGTTGGTACTGGCATGTTTCATTCCTCCTTACTTTTTTATATAAAGAAAAAGGATCCTGAAAACTCAGAATCCTCAAGAGCGATAGACGGGGCTCGAACCCGCGGTCTCGACCTTGGCAAGGTCGCGCGTTACCAACTACGCCACTATCGCA
>CAVBPN010000025.1:0-4443 GCA_963597235.1 bacterium | reverse complement strand
TGTTACCAGCGCAGATTATCCAGATACGATCCTGGATTCACTGGTTGTTAATTCAGATTACGCAAAAGAAAATCCAGATGTGGTAGAAGCCGTTGAGGATGCATGGTATAAGGCGATAGATTTTCTTAATGAAAACCCGGATCAGGCATATGAAGAGATGGCAAGCGGATTTGAAGAAGTAACTGCAGAAGATGTAGCAAGTGATGTGAAAGGTTTAAAATTTTTCGGAAAAGAAGACAATGAAAAGCTGAACGATGAAAGCAACGACGATTCCATTTATGCAATCAGCCAGAAAATGGCAGATTTCTGGAAGGAAAAAGGCGAATGTGAAACAGATGATCTGACAGACTTTTTTGAACTGGTAAAATAGTAGAACTGGCAGAAAATGAGATCCTGTAGAGTAAATGTAGACTCTGCAGGATTTTTTGTGTGTCTGGTGAATTATTTTATGAAAGATAAGCTGGAAATTTTTGATATAGTTTGATAAACTGAGTAAAAAGTTTTTGAATCGGAGTAAACAGAGGGGGAGGATTATGAGTATGAGAGTGCTGATCACAGGAACAAGTTCCGGAATCGGAAAGGGAATCGCAGATAAATTTTTAAAAGAAGGACACGATGTTACGGGAATTGACCGTAAGGAGGCCGCAATACATCATGCCCGTTATACGCATATCTGTATGGATGTTCGCGATAAAATGAATTATCCGGAATCAGAGCCTTTTGATATTGTAATCAATAATGCGGGAGTACAGAACGAAGATGATATTGACATAAACTTAAAGGGAACCATCGGTATCACAGAGAAGTATGGAATGCATCCTGGAATACGGGCAGTACTTATGATAGGCTCAGCCAGCGGACATAACGGTTCGGAATTTCCGGAGTATGTGGCAAGCAAGGGAGGCGTTCTTTCCTATACTAGGAATGTTGCTCTCCGCATTGCAAAATATGGAGCAACCTGTAACAGCCTTGATTTTGGAGGAGTGCTGACAGAACTGAATCAGCCGGTCATGGAAGATGAAAATCTGTGGAATGAAATTATGGAGCAGACACCGTTAAAACGATGGATGACCGTTGAGGAAACTGCGGACTGGGCATATTTTATGACAGTAACGAATCGGTTTTGTACCGGTCAGAATATTCTGATCGATGGACTTGAAGCTGGAAACGCACATTTTGTATGGACGGAAGAATAATAGGAAAGATGTGAAATCAGGGAGAAAATTTAATGACTCGTGAAGAACTGACAGAGAAGATAGAAAACTATGAACCATTCAATGAGCAGGAGGAAAGAGACAAACTGCTGATTCTTGACTGGACCATGAAGAATGAGAATGCATTTTCCAGGGAAAATACTGTGGCACATATGACAGCATCAGCATGGGTAGTAAATAAAGACAGAAATAAAGTTCTTATGGTATACCACAATATATATAATTCCTGGTCCTGGCTGGGCGGACATGCAGATGGCGAGACGGACCTTCTGGCTGTTGCGATTCGTGAGGTAAAAGAAGAAGCCGGCATTACGAATGTATGCCCTGTGTCAGAAGAGATTTTTTCTATGGAATCCCTTACGGTGGATGGCCATGTGAAAAAAGGCAGATATGTATCCAGTCATCTGCATCTGAATATTACGTACCTTCTGGAAGCGGATTCGGAAGAAAATGTTTCGATAAAGGAAGATGAAAACAGTGGGGTAGCATGGTTTACACCGGAGGAGGCACTTGAGAAATCGACAGAACCATGGTTTGTGGAGCATGTATATACAAAACTGATAAAGAAGGTAAAAAATACAGGAGTGAACGAAAATGAAATCAGCACAGAATGATATGACTGTCGGAAATCCGATGAAGATTATCCTCAGTTTTACGCTGCCAATTTTCCTCGGAAATGTCTTTCAACAGTTTTATAATATGGCAGATGCCGTGATCGTCGGAAAGTTTGTTGGAAATAAAGCTCTGGCAGCTGTCGGAAGTACCGGAACGATCATGTTTCTGATCTATGGATTTGTTGTTGGAATGACAGCCGGATTTACGGTCCTCACGGCACAGAAATTTGGTGCGGGTGATATGGAAGGCATGCGTAAGACTGTTGTCGGGGCAGGTGTTCTTTCCTTTGTCATTGGAGCACTGCTGACAGTGTTATTTATGGTATTTATGAAGCCGCTTCTGATTCTTATGAATACGCCGTCTGATATTTTTGCAGATGCGTATGCGTATATTATGATCGTCAGTGGCGGAATTCTGGCACAGATGCTTTATAACCTGTTATCGAGCATTCTGAGAGCGCTTGGAAACAGTAAGCTCCCGTTATATTTTCTGATAATCAGTGCACTGCTGAACATTGTACTGGATTTGGTGCTCATCATTGGCTTTCATATGGGAGTCAAAGGTGCAGCGGTAGCGACAGTGATCGCACAGGGAACATCCGGGGTACTTTGTCTGTTTTATATTATTGCAAAAGTACCGGTGCTTCATCTGAAAAAAAATGATCTTCGGGTAGGAGGTACAATCTACAGCAATCAGCTGCGTATCGGCATTCCAATGGCATTGCAATACTCCATCACCGCGATAGGAACCATGATGGTGCAGTCTTCGCTGAACATTCTTGGCTCAACATTGGTGGCGGCGTATACAGCGGCAGGAAAAATCGAGCAGGTAGTGACACAGGCGTATGTTGCGATGGGAACGACTATGGCAACATATGGGGCGCAGAACATGGGGGCCGGATCAGTAAAACGCATAAGAGAAGGCTTTAAAGCATGTACGATCATTGGCATTGTATATTCGATTGTTGCAGCGACTTTTATCATGACCGCCGGAAAGTTTATGACGTATCTGTTTGTATCTGAGGATGTGGATGTGATCATGAGCTCTGTAGATATTTATTTGAAATGCATTGGAATCTTCTTTATTCCGCTTGCTGTAGTAAATATCTATCGAAATGGTATTCAGGGGCTTGGATATGGACTGCTTCCTATGATGGCGGGAGTAGCAGAACTGATCGGACGTGGAATCGTGGCGGTGCTCGCGGGCAAGATTCGAAGCTATCCGGGAGTCTGCCTTGCCGGACCGGCAGCATGGGTTCTGGCAGGTGGATTGTTGCTTATCATGTATTTCTACATTATGAATGTACATATGAAAAAAGTTTTCGGAACAAATGGGAAAGACTGAAAGGTCTTTCCTTTTTTATGATACTAATGTAGTATTGAAAACCGCATGATAAAGAAAAAGAATCAATAATACATTGACATGGATAATAAAACGGTTTATACTATCAAATAGTTTGATAATCAAAATAAATGTAAAATAGCAGGAGGACATATAAATGTATACAGATAGAAAGCCGTTAAAAGCACTTCAGATTGGCGAAATGACAGCAGAAAAACCGATCATTCAGGGAGGAATGGGAGTTGGAGTCAGTCGCAGCAGCCTTGCCGGAGCAGTTGCGGCAGAGGGCGGTATCGGAATCATTTCAACAGCGCAGATTGGATATGACGAAGATGGCTTTGAACAGGATCAGGCAGGCTGTAACCGCATTGCAATAAGAAAACATATCCAATGTGGGAAAGAAATAGCAGGTGGAAGCGGGCTGGTCGGAGTAAATATCATGGTTGCTCTGAAGCATTATAAAGAGCATGTGCAGGAAGCGGTAAAAGCAGGAGCAGATGTGATCATCAGCGGAGCCGGACTTCCGATGGATCTGCCAAAACTGGTAGGCGAATGTAAAACAAAAATAGCACCGATCGTTTCTTCCAGAAGAGCTGCACAGCTTATACTGAAAATGTGGGATCATCGTTATAATCGTACAGCTGATTTTATCGTGATCGAAGGACCAAAGGCAGGCGGTCATCTGGGATTTTCCAGAGAACAGCTGGAGGATATAGAGAAACTTGATTATGACGAAGAGATAAAAGAAATCATAGCATGTAAAACTTCATATGAAGAAAAATATGGAACAAAAATTCCGGTGATCGTTGCAGGGGGAATCTTTGACAGAGAGGATATTGACCATGTGATGGAGCTTGGAGCAGATGGAGTACAGATTGCCAGCAGATTTGTGGCGACAGAAGAATGCGACGCTGCAGAGGCATATAAACAGGCATACATTCATGCGGAGAAAAAAGATATCCAGATTATTCAGAGTCCGGTGGGAATGCCGGGAAGAGCACTGCGAAATGAATTTATCAGGGGATTGGAAAATGGAAGAAAACCGATCCGAAAGTGTTATAACTGCCTGGAAAAATGTGATCCGAGATCAGTACCTTACTGTATTACAAAAGCACTGATCGATGCGGTAAAAGGAGATGTAAAGAATGGACTGATATTCTGTGGCGAAAATGTCAGTCGGATTCATGGGATGACAACGGTACATGACCTGATGCAGGAACTCTGTTATTGAACAGGTTCCTGATTGCGAAATCTTGCATACAGAGCATGGCCG
>CAVBPN010000024.1:0-9677 GCA_963597235.1 bacterium | reverse complement strand
ATAATAATGGGACGGCTGACTGTATTAAAACAGATTGCAAGAGATCTTGCTTCTCAATTTGGTCCTGATTGTGAAATCGTAATCCACGATCTCAAAACCAACGATCCGGAACATTCCATTGTCTATATCGAAAACGGTCATGTTACCGGAAGAGGAATTGGTGATGGTCCTTCTAATGCAGTTTTTGATGTGATCCGACACAATAATAAAAAAGGTGACGATCTCGCCGATGAAATTAAAGATCATTCCGGTTACCTGATGAAAACCTCGGACGGCAAGATTTTAAAATGCAGCACTTCCTATATCCGCGATGATGACGGATCTCTGCATTATGTATTTGGAATCAATTACGATATCACAAAACTGACAATGATCGAAAGTGCGCTGCACGCTCTGATCACTCCTGTCAACAAAGAAGAAAAGCCGAAGGAGATCACCCACAGTGTCAATGACCTGCTGGATCACCTTATTGAAGAATCCGTAGCACTGGTCGGTAAACCGGTTGCTCTCATGAACAAAGAAGACAAGGTAACTGCAATTCAGTTCCTGAATGATTCCGGTGCATTCCTGATCACTAAATCCGGTGATAAAGTAGCCAACTATTTCGGCATTTCCAAGTACACTCTGTACAGTTACATTGACGTAAACAAATAATCTCTGAACAATAAAAAACCGCTGAATATCGTTTCTTACACGATATCCCGCGGATTTTTTATTTTCATTTAGTCATTTATTTTATACTGTGTCTGCTGATTCAGCAATCGCTTGATGACATCAATTGTTTCCTTTATACCATAATTTGCACTGTTGATACAAAGGTCATAATTCTCAGGCTTGCCCCACTTTTCACCGGTGTAAAATTCATAATATTTCCGGTGCTGCTTATCCATCTTCTTCAGGAAACGTACAGCCTGTTTCATATCCATATTGCGGACATCCATAACGTGCTGTAAACGCACCTGGAACGGAGCACTGATAAAAATACTGACATGTGGAATATGATTATTCTTAAGAATCGCATCTGCACAGCGACCCATGATCAGACAGTCTTCTGTTCTTGCCAGTTCACAGATCAGATCACTCATATTAAAGAAAACTGCGTCCTGTTTGGAAAGCCCGTGGTAGCGGTTCAGCTCTTTCAGCTTTGTTTTCAGATTCTCATGCGTTTTCTTTCCATATTTATTGAAATCTGTAAAATTCTCTTTATCCTGTACCTCGCCTTTTTCTGCTTCCAGGCGTTTCATAACCTGGTCAAAAATCTCCACATCATAATAATTGATTCTCAGATCATCAGCCAGTTCAAACCCAATATCATTACCGGCACTTCCCTGTGTACGACTGATACAGATAACAAGATGGTCATCTTCTGAAAGTCTTTCTCTTCTGGCAGCAAGATTCAGTGCCACACGCTCAGCATCCACAATATCCGTCGAACCGAACATATTTGGAAGCTGTTCGATCTCCCTCAGAATTTCATCGTATTCTGTCATAAGACGGCTTTTTTCTGCCGGATCTTTGATGGTACGTGCCATATTACTGATCAGTGCCAGTTCGCTTCGAAGGAGATGTCCATCTGGTTTTGTATACATCAGCATGCTTAAAGTACGGATCGTCGAATCCCGGTTACCGGTAAACGTACGTCCAAGCGAAGATCCCAGAACGCGGTATACCTCTGCATCCAGATCGTAGATACGATTGGCAAGTTTTGTATATATTTCACGATTTACATTTTCTGACATAACTCTCCCTCCTTACATAAAGAACACAAGCATATCCAGTATAAATACCGGAATAAGAAATACCAGTGACCAGCCTATGTATCCGAAGAAAGACGGCATATTAACACCGTTCTCGTCAGAAATAGATTTAACCATAAAGTTCGGTGCATTACCGATGTATGTATTGGCTCCCATAAATACTGCTCCACAGGAAATCGCAGACAGCAGCTTGACAGGAACTGTACCAAGACTTGTCGTAATTCCGTTCAAAAAGCCAAGAGTTCCTGCTGTAGTAAGGAATACCAGATAGGTCGGCGTATTATCCAGGAAACTGGACAGTGCACCTGTAGCCCAGAACATTCCCCGCGGACTGGAAAGACCAATATGCGGACCAAGTGCTTTCAGAAGCATCAGTGCCGGCTGCATAGTGATAAAGATACCGATAAACAGTACTGCAACCTCCTGAATAGCACCCCAGGTAAAATGGTTTCTTGTTCGAATGTTTTTGTCTGTCGTCTTAAAGGACAGAAATGCTGCAAGAAGAATTATCACAACCTCGATCAGTGCCGGGAATGTTAGTGTCACTTCACCAAAGATATGAATTCCCATCACTTCTCCTGCTGCATTCTGGAATGCAGAAAGACCCGGAAGCACACCACTCAGAATGACCGCTGCCACGATCATGAGCAGGAAAATAATATTGTGCAGTCCGTCAACACGGAATTCTGTACCAGGTTTGCTGATATCCGGCTTACGTCCCCGTGCAATATCCTTGCGATATGCACGTTTATCCACATGATAAAAGACAAACAGCATAATAACCATGTTAAAAATAAGAATCGGAAAAAGATGCAGACTCCAGAAAAACGGAACACCTCTCATGAATCCCATGAGAAGCGGCGGATCTCCGATCGGTGTCAGACATCCTCCCATGTTGGATACCATAAAGATAAAGAATACCATAATATGGCTTTTTCTCTTTCTCCATGAATTCATCTTGATCACCGGACGAACCATCAGCATGCTTGCACCGGTCGTGCCAATACAGCTGGATAAAAGTGTACCGAAAGCAAGCAGACATACGTTTACACGCGGTGATCCTGCAAAATCGCCCTCCAGAGTGATATTACCCGAAACACAGAAAAGTCCAAAAAGAAGGACAATAAATGTCAGATAATCATTTATGATACACTCCAGAACTGTCTCCGTTGCTTTTCCTGCGCCATAAACAACAGTGAATGGAATCACCATAAGCAATATCCACATAAGAACCACATGCGGCTGGTGAGCTTCCCACCATTCAGCCTTAATCAGCGGCATCACTGCAATACAGAGCAGGAGTCCTGCAAAGGGAATGCACAGCCATACCGGTACCTGAGTGGTTGTCTCTGCACTGTCTGCTGCCCAAACACCTGTCGGACACATCAGAAGCATAGTCAGAAGCATTCCCAAAAATGTTACTGTTTTTTTCAAAGATGTCACCCCCACGTTTAGTTTTCAACCAGTGCAAATTATATCACAATCAATGCAAATTGCAATTGCACTTTCACTCAACAAATCATGCATTTCCTCTATTTTTATTGTGCATTTTTTCTATATTTTGTATTTTTATCAGTACATTGCTGTATTTTTGCAAAGTATTTGTCAGTCAGATTGTGCATTTTTAATGCAAATTAACCTTCCGGACAAAGCAAGACAGCTCCATCCTCCAATGAGGTACAGAGCTGTCTCTTCAGTGTTCTCACAAAAGTCTTTTTGCGAGATTTTATATTCTTTTTAATAATTACTGCTGGAACCCGAAAAGCTCTCTCCACCACTCGAAAAGTTTCCCGAATCGCCGTCACTTCCTTTGTTTTTTTCTGTCCGGCTGACCGTTTCATACAGAAAAATGTCGTTCTTTTCGCTCAATTCCAATCCGCTGCCAGCAGTATATTCATTGGCATTCGGTTTTGGTACTCTTGTTTTCATCTTACGTACCTGATACCAGGTCAGAGCTCCTGTCGGAATGATCATCAGTCCAAATGCCATTAGCAGATCTTTAATAAAAATTTCGACCAACGGTTCATCGCTGATATCTATTGGACGGATATCCTGCCCGTCCGCAATGCATGCAAGACCTGCCTCCAGATCGCTTATCAATGACTGATATCCTCCGAACGGATCATCCGCTTTCAGATGAGTCTTGCATTTATCCAGCATTATCTCCTGGATTTTCGAGGAAAAATCATTCTGTGTTTCTCCCCGGAATACAATTGTTATATTCCTCGCATCCGGCTGGTGGAAGATGCACATGCCTTCATGTGTATCGCCATATCCAATTTCATTATCCTGCATAAACTCTGCTGCATATTTCCGGTAATCTTCATCTTCTCCCACATCTTTTGAAATCAGAAGGACTGCATCATATCCATATGTATCATATATATCAGATAATTCCCCGTTGATTTCTGCAAGCTCATCGTTACTCAGAAGTCCGTAATCATCCAGAACCCATGAATATTCTTCTTTTCCCTGTGCCGCTTCTGTATCTGCAGTTTTCTGATCTGCTGTTTCCGAATCCGCAGCATGTACTGCCACTGCCCCTGACATACACAGACTCACGATCAGCAGCGATCCGCATAAGACAGTTTTCATTTTCTTCATTCAGATCACCCCCGTCAGACGCAGTGCTGCAAGAATCCCGGTCATGGCAATTGTCAGCGGAATATGATGTCTGAGCCAGTATTTCACTGCCAGATCACGGGCAACCGGCAGATCACCTGCCATGCGCCCCGTCTGTCCGTTCATTGCAAAGGAATAGGTTTTGCCATTCCATTTGGTATTCAGGAACCATACCGGAAACAGTCCGTACTTAACCTGTCCTTTATTTGTTACGGTAATTTTTTCCTGCTTCGTTGTAACAGTTGCATAACCTTTGACGCTCGCTTCAAAGCCGTCCCTGACACTCTGTTTCATACGTTCATATACACGGTCTGTCAGCTCGTCCGGTTCCTGGTCATACTTGTCTGCCATATATCCTGACAGATACGACAGATTGAATTCTGTCAGATCCTGATATTCATATGGCTCTATCGCTTCCATCATAGTATTATCAATTGCTTTGGAACCGTCTATCGGAATCTTTTCAAATTTCATCTTTCCCGCCCTGCTGATATGATAATATCTGGTTGCCGTATATTTATAATCGTCATCCTCCCAGACCCTGATCCTTGTGCCTTCATAGCTGAACCGCCCTGCTGTATCCAGATCAAACAGCCAGAACGGAACATAAACTGCTTTGATCTCTTCAAGATGATTTTCATCTTTGAATGTCTTCGGAAGAAGCGGTTTTCCTTCATAATGTTCCCTGAGTGCCTGTTTTGCTTCTTTTTTTGATTTCATAAACGGAATGATATAATCCGGGCGATAGGTATCTTTAAACTGTTCCGGCATGACCATCGGATTATCACAATACGGGCAGACTGTAGCAGCGGTCGTTTTTTCAGCCAGTATTTCTGCACCGCAGGACGGACAGCTCCACACTGCCATGTTTGACTTCTCATCCGACTGCCACTGTTCCGGTTCAAATCCCTCCCAGCTCTGTGCGGTATCTTCTTCGATGGTATCCTGCTGTTCAGCCAGCTTATCCAGTTCTTCCAGTGAATACTCCGTTCCACAGTATTCGCACTTCATTTTCTGGGAGCCGCTGTCAAACGTAAGTCCCGCTGAACAATTCGGGCATTTATAATTTACTGTATCCACCTGATCACCTCCTCAGGTTATGGTCTTGGTTTTCCACATTCAGAGCAGAACTTTCCTGTATTAACTGCTCCGCAGCTGCAGGTCCACGGTCCTGCCGGACGCGGCTGTCCACACTCTGAGCAGAATTTTCCTGTATTGACTGCACCGCATGGACACGTCCATCCACTCTGTAGCTGCATCTGAGGCTGAGGAGTATTCTGCGCCTGCTGCTGTCCCATCGCAAACAGATTCTGTGCATTCACGCCGCCTGCATTTGATGCCATGTTCATACCTGCAAACGCCATCGCCGGACCAGCATTCTGATTGGATGCAGCTGCCTGCATGGCACTTGCCTGTGCTCCGACCATATGCGCTGCTGCCATCGTCGGGTTACGGAATGCAGCATTTCTCTGCAGTTCCTTGATCATTGCTTCATCTTCCTCTGATGCTTTTACACTGGATACACCGAGAGAAACGATGCAGATTCCTCTTAAATTATTCCATTTTTCAGAAAGTACCTGGTTCAATGCATCAGAAAGTTCCTGCGTATGTCCCGGAAGTGCACTGTAACGGATGCCCAGCTCTGAAATTCTTGCAAATGCCGGCTGCAATGCAGTCATAAGTTCACTCTTAAGCTGACCGTCAATTTCTTCTCTTTCATAATCCTGCTCTACATTCCCACATACATTTGTATAGAAAAGAATCGGATTGGCAATTCGATAGCTGTACTCACCAAAGCATTTAATGGAAATATCAATATCCAGTCCGATATTGTTGTCCACTACACGGAAAGGCACCGGATTTGGTGTTCCATATTTGTTTCCTACGAGTTCCTTTGTGTTCACAAAATATACTCTCTGGTCTTTTGGAGCTTCTCCGCCAAAAGTAAAGCGCTTACCGATTTGTTTAAAGACTCTTTTGATTCCTTCTCCCAGATCACCGCAGAAAAGAGATGGCTCCGTAGACATATCATACGTATATTCTCCTGGTTCCGCGCAGACATCTACGACTTTTCCCTGCTCTACGATCAGCATACACTGTCCGTCGTTCACTGCAATTACAGAACCGTTGGATATGATATTCTCTGATCCATGCTTGTTTGATGATCTTCCAGAAACTTTTTTATGTGCTTTTGTTACCAGCACATCGGCTGGCATGGCCTCACAGTAAAAATACTCTTTCCACTGGTCTGCCAGTACCCCGCCTGCTGCTCCTGCTGCCGCTTTAATCAGTCCCACACGTAATTCCTCCTTTTATGAAAGTTTATGAATAAACAGTCCGCTTCGAAGTTTTGGTTCAAACCAGGTAGATTTCGGCGGCATCAGTTTACTTTCGTCTGCGATCTGCATCAGATCCTCCATTGCTGTCGGGAACATGGCAAATGCCACTCCACCGGTCTTATCTGCAATCTCGGCAAGTTCACTCAGTTTATGACTTCCACCGACAAAACGGATTCTCTGGTCTGTACGTGGATCTCCGATTCCAAGTATCGGTGTGAGGACTTTTTCCTGAAGAATAGAAACATCCAGCTGTCCGACCACATCTTTCTTTGCATAAACATCTTCCCATGCTTTCAGATGGTACCAGTTTCCGCCAACATACATGCCCATACAGTGTTTCTCCACCGGTTTGCACGGGAATCCCGGCATGATCATCAGTTCAAAATTGAATTTCAGACTGGCGATAAACGCATGCTCATCCATTCCATGCAGATCCCGAACCACACGATTGTATGCAAGAATCTTTAACTGATCATACGGAAATACTACGGAAAGGAAATAATTGAACTCCTCGCTTCCGTCATAATCCGGATGTTCTTCTCTTCGTTTAAGGCCAACCTTCACTGCTGATGCAGCTCTGTGATGTCCGTCTGCAATATATATAGAAGGAATATTTCCGAACTGTTCGCGGATCGTCTTAATCTCCTTCTCTCCATCGATTACCCATACACGATGTCCGATCTCATCATCTGCCACAAAATCATATACTGCTGCATGAGATGCTTTCCACTGTTCCATCAGGTCCAGCAGTTCCTGCGGATATCGGCATGCAAGATAAATCGGGCCGGTATTGGCATCGCATACATCTACATGACGGATACGGTCCTGCTCTTTATCTTCTCTGGTGAGCTCATGTTTCTTCACAACCCCATTCATATAATCATCAATCGAACAGCAGCCTACCAGACCTGTCTGCGTCTTTCCCTTTCGGATCAGCTCATAAATATAATAGCACGGTGCTTCGTCCTGCTTCATCACACCATTCGTTTCCATATCCTGAAGGTTCTGTCTTGCACGTTCATATACCTTCGGATCATACAGATCTGTCTCATCCGGCAGATCCATCTCCGCACGGTCTACATGCAGGAATGAATCCGGATTCTGATCACCGAGCATCTTCGCCTCTGCACGGTCTACCACATCATACGGAAGTGCCGCTACAGCCGCTGCCTTTTCCGGAACAGGACGTAATGCCCGAAACGCCTGAAAAATAGCCATATTATTGTCTCCTTTTCTGTCTCCTCACTTATGTAAAAAGATATGTTTATTTTATCATAGCACTTGTCTATTTTCAACAAACACCACTTTTTTTCTGGTACACTAACTTTTTTTGTTAAAACCTAAAACTTTTTGTATTTATTCTTGCAAATTTACATATTTATGATATGATAGTTTTAGAAAGAAAGAAAAATTATGAGTTCTAAAGAATTTTTTTAAGGAGGGTTTTTCACATGACAGAAGGTTTAAAATGGACTGTCAATCACGTTGCAAAATCTGACGACAAACATCTCGAATTAATGTCTGAAGAAAACGTGAAAAAAGCCAACGAATTTCACAAGAGTTTCCCGCAGTACACAGTCACTCCTCTTCAGAATCTTGCTGAACTGGCATCCTATCTGGGTGTCAAGAGCATCCACTGTAAAGATGAGTCCTATCGTTTCGGACTGAATGCTTTTAAGGTTCTCGGCGGTTCCTACGCAATGGGGCGTTACATAGCAAAAGAAGTTGGTAAGGATATCAGTGAACTTCCATATGCTGTCCTCTCTTCCGAGGAATTAAGAAAAGAATTCGGACAGGCCACCTTCTTCACCGCAACAGACGGTAACCACGGACGCGGAGTTGCATGGGCAGCCAACCGTCTCGGACAGAAAGCAGTTGTACGTATGCCAAAGGGCACAACAAAAACGCGTTTTGACAACATCGCAAAAGAGGGTGCTACTGTTACCATCGAAGAAGTAAACTATGATGACTGCGTAAGAATGGCTGCTGCCGAAGCCGCAAAAACAGAGCACGGTGTTATGGTTCAGGATACCGCATGGGAAGGATACGAAGAAATCCCGTCATGGATCATGCAGGGATACGGAACCATGGTCATGGAAGCTGACCAGCAGCTGAAAGAAGCCGGAATCTACCGCCCGACACACGTATTCGTTCAGGCAGGCGTTGGTTCTCTTGCCGGTGCTGTTGTCGGATATTTTGCTCATAAATATAAAGAAAACCCACCGATCATGGTTGTCTGCGAAGCAAGTGCTGCTGACTGCCTGTACCGTTCCGCTATGAAAGAATCCGGTGAGCTCATAAACGTAGGCGGCGACCTCGAAACAATCATGGCCGGTCTTGCATGTGGCGAAGCAAACACCATCGGATGGGATATCTTAAGAAATCATGTTTCTGTATTCGCATCCTGTCCTGACTGGATGAGTGCAAAGGCAACAAGAATCTACGCAAATCCGCTCGGCAACGACCCTCACATCGTTTCCGGTGAGTCCGGATCCGTTCCGCTTGGACTTTGCTTCACTGCTCTTCACGACGAAGATGCAAAAGATCTTAAAGAAGCCCTGAAACTGGATGAGAACTCCAATGTTCTTGTAATCTCCACAGAAGGTGACACCGATCCGGTCCGTTACCGCGAGATCGTATGGGATGGCCTGTACGGAACAGATAAATCGTTAAGCAAGTAAATAAAAACTCAAAAACTTTTATATACACGGGAGGAACTTTAAAATGGATTACGAAAAAATCAAAGAAGCTGCTCAGAATTATCAGGAAGACATGGTTAAATTCTTAAGAGCGATCGTTAAAAATCCTGGCGAAAGCTGCGACGAAAGAAAACATGTCGAAACGATCGAAGCTGAAATGAAAAAGCTGAACTTCGATGAAGTTACGATTGACCCACAGGGTAATGTCATCGGTTACATGGGAACCGGCGACAGGATCATCGCTTTTGATGGTCATATTG
>CAVBPN010000023.1:10089-14036 GCA_963597235.1 bacterium | reverse complement strand
CCTTGCGTCCACGAGTCTCCCCAGCTCTGCTGGGGGTTTGAGATTGTTTCAATCAGTTTCCAGAACCAATCTGACAAAAAGCAGCCTTCTTAATATAAATGTTCTATATTACATATTGAAATAACCAGCACACCACCGGCAACGTCACGATCCCGCATACTGTCGTGATAAACACGCCCCCCAGTGCATAGTCCCCGTCAAGTCCGGATGCATTCGCCATCATGACAACTGCTGTCATCGTCGGCATTCCCACGAGCAGAGGCATCGCCATCCAAATTTCTTCCCCGACCGGAAATATTCCAAGAATCAGAAACAAAAGAACCGGGATTGCCTGAAAAATCCCCACACGGTCCTTTTGCAGATGAAACAGCCTGGTCATTGCCAGACCGCCACCATACATACAGATATAAAATCCGGCTGCGATCACCAGGATCGGCCATGATGCAAACAGCACCTGCCTGTCCACGCCATCTGTGATATTGATAAAGATCATCACAGGCAGAGCCATTTTTATAACAAATTTCGAGATCGGCTCCAACGTTTCACGATTTAAAACTCTGGTCTTAACCAGAATCACTCCTGCCAGAAGGTAAATCACAAACAGGCTGATCTGCTGAAGCAGAATCTCAATCGTATTTATTTGTCTTCCTGCTTCCTTTGTACTTCGATAAAATCAGAATGATCGCAAAAGTAATCATTTCAGATGCCAGGAAGGACAGCCACACACCGTTCATTCCCAGAATCCCGGAAAGTACGATCGCACAGATTCCGATTGCGATCGCGCCTCGAAGCAGAGATCCGATGATCGCCGGACGTGGGTTTGCTGTCGCAGAAAAATATGCAACAAGCATGATATTAATTCCTGCGAACAAAAATCCCAGGAAGTATAACCGAAGACCTGTGTGTGCATATTCCAGAAGGAGCTGGTTGTTTTCACTGTTGAATACTGCAATAAACGGATCTGTAAAGATCCAGACCAGTGCGACCATGACGATTTCTACTGCAACTGCACTCTTCAAAGCCCATCCAAGAAGTTTTTTCACATCGTCTTTCGCACCTTTACCGAAGCTTTCACTGATCAGTGGCTGAGCCCCCTGTGCCATACCATTCATGATTGCCATTCCCACAAGCGACAGGTTCGCCACAACTCCATAGGCGGCAACTCCGGTACTTCCGGTAAGTCCAAGAATCAATATATTAAAGATAAAGGTGATCACTGCTGAGGAAATTTCTCCTACAAACGCCGACATGCCGAGCTGACAGCAGGAAATCAGATGCCGTATGGACAGTTTTTTCCATTTGAATCCAATCGTACATTTTTTGCTCAGGTAATGTCTCAAACATGTCAGCATGGTAACAATCGGACAAAACGCCGTCGCCAGTGCCGCACCGGAGAATCCGAGTCCTGCCGGAAAAATAAAAATATAATCAAATATGATATTAAAGGCACTTCCGGCAAGAGAGCCTGCCATTACTATCGAGGTTGCATTATCATTTCTTGCAAATGCAGTAACAGAATAATTGCACATAAAAAACGGTGCAAAAATAAGAACGATCCTCAGATAAGTTTTTCCAATCTTGACCAGACCCGCATCTGCTCCAAGAAGTGCCAGAAATTTATCCGGGAAGAAAATTCCGATCAGTATAAACGGAATACTACACAAGACGCTCCAGCTGATCGACTGTGTAAAATAGCGGTCTGCCTCTTCGCCCTTCGCTTTACTGATTCCATATCTCGTTGCAGAACCAATCCCGATCATTGATCCGATCGCATACATGATTCCGAAGACCGGAAGGATCAGGTTAAGGGCTGCCAGCCCGTCTGCACCTGAACTGATCGATATAAAAAAAGTGTCTGCAAGAATATAAACGGACTGTCCCATCATACTCGCTACACTTTGAAAAACATATTTCGAAAATCTCTTTAACATTTATTCATATCCCTTTCCTTCATCTGTTTTCTGTACAAACTGTACCTTCCACGGATCCAGTATTGGGATATTTCTTTTATCTTTTACCATTTCGTTTCCCCATTTTGTAAACTATCCTCTGAATTATAATAAAAAATTCCCCAGGAGACAAGTGTGTCCTTTGGGGAACTGATATGCTCAGGATTATCATAAATACCTACTTTGTTTTAATTTTTCTGACAGTAGACCATGAAGAATAATACTTTTCATTTCCCGATATTTTATAAGTACGTACTCTTACGTAATACCTCTTTTTACGCTTCAATTTGCTGAGCTTCAGGGATGTCCCGTTAAATGTTCTGGTCTTCGCTCCTTTAAAATTGCGATAAACAGAATACTGTACCTGATATCCCGTTGCTGTAGCTGCCGGCTGTTTTTTTACTTTCACAGTAAAGGCTTTTGATGCCCTGCTGAGTTTAGAGATGGAAGTTCCTCTCGGTTTGATCCGATAGTATCTCGTTGTGCTTCCACTGTATTTTCCTTTAAACGTAACTTTTACGCCATGTTTTCCGGCGGATTTCGTATCCGTCTCATAGGTTATCTGGTAAGTGAAACTGCTGATCACAGCACCTTTCATATCTGTAACAACTACTCCCGGAGTCTTTGCTCCGCCATTATAGGTATAAGAAGTCGTTGTCAGAAGGACATGCGCCGGTTTATATATCGTTGATGTAGTCTCTGTTCCACAACCGGAACATCTCCGGAGGATACTTCCATTACTTTGCAGCGTTGCTCTTTTTATTGAGGTTGTCTGATAAGTATGTACGTGTGCAATGATGCTCAGATCATAAAATTCGTATTCCTCATATGCGCTCGCAGTCATTCTGTAATAATACGTTCCTGCCGGCAGTTCCCAGATGACTGACTCAGCATTACTGCCGATGTTTTTTTTCACTTCACGAAATGCAGAATTATACAGGATATGCTGCAATCTGACATTTTTGTTGCTCGCTTTATATCGAAACGTATATTTCCTGTTTGACGGTATCACGATCTTATAATAATCATCCTGATTATTCAGTGCCAGATGTCCTCTGATTTTCTGCCCTAATACGATCTGGCTTGCAGTCTCTATCGTATCATTGGAATTTTCCTGAAAAGTCGTGACACCTTGTGTGGTAAATCCAGTCTCAAGATTAAACGTTCCCTTAGCTTCCGGGGTATTTTCCTCCGTATTGTCTTCTGTGCTGTCTTCTTCCTCTTCCTGATTCCCACAAATTTCAATAAGATAAACACCCTGTGCCAGCTCATAAGAATTCTCAAAGGAACCATTTACCTGACTCTCAAACGCTTTTATCTCTGTTTCATTCTCGTCTTTATTTTCAAGGATCCTGACGGTCATATATTCGCTGTTATTCCCCTTCAGTGTCAGACATCCACCTGTAGGCAGAGTAACTCTGTAACAAATCGGTTTATTTTTCGCAGGAATGATTTCATTTATCACTTGCCCACCGTTTGCAGCAAGATCTGTTACTGTCTGCTCATCATAAGGCTCTTTTTCTTCCTCTTTTCCATCTTCTGGAACGCTGTCTGCAGTGCCATCAGAAAAAACTTCTATCTGATTCTCCCCGGATTCCTGGGAAACTTCCTCTGAATCAACGGTATCCGTTTCTTCATTTTCTTCAAAGTCATCTTCCAGACTCACTTCCGGAGCAGATTCTGAATCTGTTTCCTGTTCAGCATCCGGATTTTCTACTTTATCTTCATCTGTTCCGTCTGTTTCCACAGTAATATCTGCAAAGTCTGCTGCAGATGCCGGTACAGTCGACATAATCATTGCGGTCGATAAAACAACTGTCATAAGTTGTTTCAGTTTCATTTCTCTTCTCCTCCCCGTTATGCCACATGTATGATTTTACGCAGTGCGTATTTAATGTTTCTTCCCAAGTTCCCAGAATGCCACGGCACTTGCCGCTGCTACATTCAGAGAATCAACACCATGAGACATTGGAATCATGACTGTATAGTCGCAGTCTG
>CAVBPN010000023.1:0-10079 GCA_963597235.1 bacterium | reverse complement strand
ATAGTCTGTGATGCCAGGCCGTCCCCTTCGGTCCCAAGGATAACAGCAAGCTTTTCTTCCGCAAGAAGCTCCGGATCATCAATGCTGAAAGAATCATCGCGAAGTGCCATTGCCACGGTTTTGAAGCCAAGATTTCGGATTGCTTTCATACCGTCCTCCGGCCAGGAGGCTTTTTTATCAAAATACGTCCACGGAATCTGGAAAACTGTTCCCATGCTCACGCGTGCCGCCCTTCGATAAAGCGGGTCACTGCATCCACCGGTCAGAAGAACAACATCCATATGAAGTGCCGCTGCGCTGCGGAAAATAGCTCCGATGTTCGTCGGATTTACGACATTTTCCAGGATTGCAATACGACTGGTGTTCCTACAGATTTCTTCTATAAACGGAAGCCGGCGGCGTTTCATGGCACAGAGCATGCCGCGTGCGAGCGCGTAACCGGTCATTCCTACAAGGACATCATATTCTGCTGTATATACCGGAACTTCCGGATAACGGTTCAGGATATCTTTCGCTTCACCCTCCAGGTCTTTATGCTCAACGAGGAAAGAAAGTGGCTCATACCCTGCATTTAATGCACGCTCGATCACCTTCGGACTCTCCGCAATAAACAGCCCCGGGTTCGGCTCATAATACCGCAGAAGCTGCACTTCCGATGTCCACGTATATATATCTAATTCCGGTGCAGTGATATCGTTGATTTCGATTATATTATTCACGTTATTCTCCTGTGTATAATTTAATAAATAACTTCAAAGTGTCATTTTGATACTTTAAAATTAATACTTTGGCACTTTGGAATTAATCTCATTTATCAAACATAATATTCCGGATTATATTCCGATTGATAAGCTGTGTGCCTTTCTTTGGCGTTTCTACTTTGACCCACTGGGCATCTGCCTCAGCAAATCTGTCCTTGATCGCACCACTTTCATTAAAAAGACTTACCACACAATCCTGTCCAACATACTGATCTAACATAGAACCACTCATATCTTTATACTCTTTTTCACCATCAATTATTGTAATAAAATTCAGTGTCTGCTGCATCGCTGACATCATCGTCAGCATATTCAGATTATTAATCGCTATCATTGTAGCCGCATCCATCAACATAACCTCGCAATTTCTGTTTTATCTTACCACAAAGCCGTGCCAGATTCTATGGTTAGATTATAAAAGAACAGGACTGCCAATTATACGGCAGTCCTGTTTCCTATAGTTTATTTATTTGGTCCCGCAGTTTTTCCGCAAAATCGCGGTTAAGTTTCATAAAGAGCTCCTGTTCCTCAGAGGTCCAGGTATCATAAATCGCGTTTTCGATCTCGATAATCTTGTATGCAGTATTTTCCATCAGTTTACGACCCTGTTCGGTAAGAAAAACCATCGTATTACGGCCACTGCCCGGTGTAATGTAAAGAATCTCTTTTTTCTCCATCTTTCGGAGTGCGGAATTGACAGTGGATTTTGTCAGGCAGGATTCTTTATAGAGAACGCTCTGGTTGCACCCTTCCTGATGAAAATTAAAAGCATACAGGATTCTTAACTCGCTGTCCGACATGTTCATCTTGAGTGCCGCCTCATGGTATGCACTCTGAATCAGCCCCTCAATATAACTCCATTCTTTAAATCTTGATTCCATAAACACACTCCCTCAGACATAACCATATTTTTTCCTGTTTCGAATCAGGAAAAAGATTGACAGAAGCAATGCAAAAATTTCTGCTGTGATCACCGCATACCAGATACCATATGCTCCAAAGACAGCCGGAAGTGCCAGTACAGCGATCACTTCAAAGATCAGTGTTCTGCAGAATGATATGATCGCAGAAGTTAATCCATCATTCAGTGCCGTAAAAAAGGATGAAGTATAAATAGTAAATCCCGAAATCAGATACGATATTGAATACACTGAAAATGCATAGACTGTCATTTTAAGCAGTTCAGTATCGTAGCTGACAAAGATCATTGACAACGGTCTGCTCAGAGCTTCGGCAATTATCAGCAGACCGATACTCATGATAAAAATAAGCTTCAGGCTTTTTTTGAAAAGATTCTGCAGCTCATCCCTATGTCCTGCCCCATAATGATAACCCACGATCGGTGCACACCCCATGGAATAGCCCATATAAATAGAAAGAAAAATAAAATTCACATACATGATCACGCCATATGCCGCAACACCATTTGTTCCAAGCATACGCATAAGCTGCCAGTTATACAGCATATTTACAACAGACAATGAAACATTCGTCATAAACTCAGATGATCCATTTGTGCAGGCTTTAACAACAGCCCGATGATCCATATGCGTTCTGCCAAGTCGAAGTTTGCTTTGCTTTGATACAATAAAAAAAATCAGAGGCACTGCTCCACCGACACACTGGCTGAGCGCAGTTGCTGCTGCCGCTCCTGCTACACCCCAGCGAAATACTGCAATAAATAATGCATCCAAAACAACATTTGTCACTCCGGATATCAGCGTTGCCGCAAGTCCCAGATGTGGTCGCTCTGCAGTAACAACAAAACTCTGAAATACGTTCTGCAGCATATATGGAACAAGTGCAGGCAGCAATACCCTGCCATAAGTCACACAGTACGGCAGCATTACGGCATCTGCTCCCAGAAACCGTGAAATTGGCTCGACAAAAATCTCACCAACCACAGTAAACAGAAGTCCAAGACCGATCAGCAGATAAATAAGCAGAGAGAAAATCTCGTTCGCTTTTTTCTTATCACCAACACCCAGAGTGTATGCAACCAGGGCGCTGCCTCCTGTTCCGATCATGAAACCAACCGCACCAAAGATCATCAGAAACGGCATGATGATATTAACTGCTGCAAAAGGCTCTGCACCAATAAAATTGGAAATAAAGAATCCATCTACAACACCGTAGACAGATGTCAGCACCATCATAACAATGGATGGAAATGTGAAGCGAAGCAGTTTTCGATAAGTGAAATGCTCCGATAATTCGATATGCATAAAAATCCTCCTTAAAGTATGGCACAAAATGTACGAAATCGTACCTAGTAGTATAGTACGATTTCGTACATAAAGCAAGAAAAATTTTTATGCAGTTACAACAACTTCTATTTCATCGTGTCTTCTGCGGTTTCTGTTTCTGTATCATCCGCACTCCAGATCAGATGACATTTCGCTGCCAGTTCCTGTTCTTTTTGCTGTGCTTTGTCCGGTTCATCCTCATAATCCCAGAGAGCAAATGCCTCTTTTACATTTTCCGGATCTACATAGTAGACATTTTCAAGCCCTGTTGGAAACGATGTTTCATCTGTAGTTTCATCCAATCCACGTTCATATGCATTCTGAAAATCCTGCAGATTCCAGAGTTCATTTTCTGTATTCGGATCGGATGGGTATTCTTTGCGGGTCCACATGGTTTCTGACAGCATATAGAACATATTTTTCTGATCCACGGACAGGATTGATTTCATCCGTCCCAGTGGATTGACTGTGGAATATACTTTATCGTCTTTAATTGAAATATCTGCCTCGTCCCAGGAAATGTAATTCTCTTTGTCATAGTACCAGTAATGTCCGATTACGCCTGCTGCCACTACGAGAATGACCGCCAGAAAGACAGATGCGATCCGTTTCTTACGGATCTTTCGACGAATTTTTCGCAGGGGTTTTGCCTCTGTTTTGTTTGTCTGTGCCGAATTGTTTTCTTTCGAGGTGACTGTCAGGCGGTTTTCTCGCATCATTTCTTCCTGCATCTTTCTGCAGGCGGGACATGTTTTGAGATGTTCTTCTACAAGCTGGCGGCTGTCTTCACTGACCATATCATCCACATAAAGCGGAAGCAGGTCTTCTATGATGTTACAGGTGATCTTCATGGTTTAATTCCTCCCTGATCTTTTTACATGCTCTGTGATAAGTGACTCTTGCCCAGCTTTCGCTTTTGCCAAACAGCGAGGAGATCGTGGTAAATGACAGTTCTCCGAACACACGAAGGGAAAAAACTTCTTTGTACGGCTCAGGAAGTCTGTGCAGAACTTTGTGAACCTGAAATGCCGTTTCTTTGTCCGAAAAATTCTGAAGCAGATCTGGTACAAAAGTATCCTCTGTTTCTTCCTGAGATTCCGGTGTGTACTTTTTGTTTTTCTTCAGATAGTCATAATATGTATTTTTGGAAATCTGGCAAAGCCACACACGCAGGTCGCAGTCGCCTCTGAAATCGTCGACTTTTTTCAGAGCCTTGAAGAATGTTTCCTGTGTGAGTTCCTCTGCGATATGGGTATTATGCGAAAGCGAAAGCAGATAACGATATACGATGGTGAAATACTGTTCGTATACTTCCTGAATATTCAGCATTGGTGTTTTCCTCCTTCACATATATGACGACGCATGGTTGCAAAACGTTACAAAATTTATTACCAAAATTTTTTTATTTTTTCGTGCAATTTATTGATATCTTCATGCAATTATCATATAATATCAGTATAAAGAAATGAAAGGAAGTGCTATTATGGCTAAATCTTCAACCAGCAATATCAGTATCCGAATGGATAATGAACTCAAAGCTGCCGCTGAAGCACTATTCGACGAACTTGGTATGAATCTCAGTACTGCTTTTAATATCTTTGTTCGTCAGGCATTAAGAGAACGAGGTATCCCGTTTCGAATTACAGAAGATACTCCTAACAAAGAAACCGTTTCCGCTATGTTGGAAGCAGAAAGGATTGCAAAGGATTCCTCTGTAAAAGGATATCACGATGTAGATGAATTATTTGCAGATCTTGATGCATGACCAAATACGAAATCAAGCACACCACACAGTTCAAGAAAGATTATAAACTTGCCAAACGACGCGGCTTAAATCTTTCAATTCTCAAAGATGTTATCTCGAAACTGGCAAATGGTGAAGCATTAGATGCCAGGTATCGAGACCATGCTTTATCTGGTAATTGGAGTGGACACAGAGAATGCCATATTCAACCCGACTGGCTTTTGCTCTATCGTATTGAAGATGGCATTCTTGTTCTTACTCTTTCTCGAACAGGTACACATAGTGATTTATTTGATATGTGATACCAGTCTCTATATTCTTTTTTCAAAATCAATTCTCCGTTTCCTTACATACATCCACCCATCCTTTTGCATCTGCGACCTGTTCCAATTCCGGGATCGTGAGTTTTACTGCGCTGTGGTCGTTGCCTGCTGCCGGGTATACGGTGTCAAATTTCTTTAAGCTTTCGTCCAGATAAACATCAATATGATTGTTGATCCCAAACGGGCACACGCCGCCCGGGGCATGTCCGATTACTTCCTCTACCTGATCGAACGGGATCATTTTGGCCTTGACATGGAAGGTATCTTTGTACTTCCGGTTATCGACTCTTGCAGTGCCTTCTGTGAGGATCAGAACTGCATTTTCCCCCTGCAAAAAAGACATCGTCTTGGCGATCATTCCCGGCTCTACACCGAGTGCTTCTGCAGCCATTGCAACCGTTGCTGTGGATTCCTCAAGTTCGATCACATGATCCAGAAATCCCTTGTTTTCCAGATATTCTTCTGCTCTTTTTAATGACATAATCTTCTCCTCTTACAGCACATAATAATGCGGAATGATATCCTCATAATGTCCGTCCGGCATACGGAATCCACCCGGGATCACACCAAGTTTCGTAAATCCGATACGCTCATAGAGATGCAGGGCATGTGTATTGGATGCCACGACTGCATTGAACTGCATCACACGGAAGCCTTTTTCCTTTGCCATTCTCAGGCAGTCCAGAACCAGTTTTTCTCCGATGTGTTCACCTCTGATATCCCTGCGGACCGCATAACTTGCATTGCAGATATGTCCGCATCTTCCCACATTATTCGGATGCAAAATATAAAGTCCGACTACTTCTCCGGTCTCTGTATTTTCTGCGACTCCTGTATAAGTCTGCTCCTTAAAAAAAGCATTTCCCGCTTCTTTTGTCAGGTCTTCTTCCTGTGGAAATGCCACGCCGTCATCCACGACCTGGTTCCAGATTTCACTCGCTGCTGCCGCATCTTCGGTGCGATATTCTCTGATTTTAATATTCATAATAAAGCTCCTCCTGCCTGAAATCTACAGGCTAAATTTTCCCTTAATTTCATCGAAATCTTTGATCGGTGGCATATTTTCCTGTGGTGTTCCTATCTGTTTATCCATATACAGAAGCGGATACCATCTGTTGAATTTATAACCACAGTCTTTCAACTCACCCGCATGCTTATATCCCATCTTTTCATGGAACTGTACACTGTTAAAATCGGAATATTCATCTGTCGGCTTCGTAATCAGTGAAACTGCATTTACAACTCCCTGTTCTCTCAGAATCTCTTCCATAAGCGTGTACAAACGACATCCTAATCCCTCTCGCCGCATATCATGGTTCAGATAAACCGTCATCTCCACGTCCCAACCAAAAGCAGCTCTCGGACGCAGACGGTCTGCATAAGAATAGCCGATAATCTCGCCATCCCTCTCTGCGACAAGATATGGGTAATGTTCAGAAATATGTCGGATACGTTCCTGAAATTCTTCTACAGACGGAACTTCATATTCAAAAGTCACTGCAGTTTCTTCTATATAATATCTGTAAATTTCCAACAGTTTCTCCGCATCTTCTACCGTTGCTGTCCGAATCTTAATGTCCATACGATTCAATCCTCTTTTCGTTCTGATAACTGTTTTCTTATAAAACAGATTTATACATCGAATCCTATTTTACACCTGCTGTCATATAACCGCAACTCTTAACTTCTGGTATTTAAAACCTGTGCAATCGTCTGAAGCAGTTTATCAATTGCAACGGCTTTGTCACATCATAATATCCTGCCGGTACATTTTTCAGCCTGGAAACAGCCGCTTCGCCATTCTCCGCATATTCTACCTCTGCATGTGCATCCTGAAGAACCGTCATCGCAATTTCTGCATTCAGTTCATTATCCTCAACCAGGAGAATCCTTCTGTTTTCCAGAGATATTTCTACAGGTTCGTTCTTCGACTGCATTTTCAGCTCTTCGTCTGAGATGATCCTGCCCGGAATCTCTATCATAAAACAGCTTCCTTTTTCGGGCTCACTATCCACAAAAATACTTCCGTCCATCAGATCCACAAAAGATTTTACAATCCGCAGACCCAGCCCCATTCCTATGATTCCACATTCAGAGGAACTTCTCTCACGGGTAAACGCCTCAAACAGATCCATTTTTGGTACTGTGACTTCCGAGTTTACTGATCAGCGGAACAGTGATAATATTAATGATTCCAATTGCGATCATTGCACCTTCCTCATAGGACATTTCCTCTGGAAGTGTTGTTACCTTGGATGCATCTACTGCGAAATATTGTCGTTCCGGTTGTCTGGAATCCCATAACCTTCAGTTCTTCGCAGAGATTATATTTTCCATGGCGGCATGGATAGCAGTGTCCACAATATACCTGTGGTTCAATAGTGATCTTCTGTCCTTTATGGAATCCTGTTACATTAGCTCCAAGTTCTACGATTTCTCCTGATTTTGTCAAGAGTGTTCGTATCACTTCTCTCTATTACACAATATTAGAAATCGATTTTTGTGCAGGTTTCATAGCAACGCTGTACATCATCCTATAACACAAAAAATCTCTGAGCAACATCTGCCTTTTGACAGACCTCGTTCAGAGATTTTCGAAAATAAAAGTTATCAGCTTCTATTCTATATTTTTGATAAAATCCTGTAAAAAATGTTTCGCAGCACCTACTGCAGATGCCTCTCTCTTGTAAGAGCAGTTTCTAAGATACCGTACATCATGGTCAAAACCATTATATTTCATTACCCGTTCCCCTAATGGAAGCATATATTCTGCCAGATATCCTCAGGTACAAATTTCTTCTCTTTCTCCCGTTCTTCCTGGATCTGTTCCTCTGCAGCAAGCATAAACAGAAGAATTACCGTCGTCTTCGTTCCCTTGCCTAACTGACTTTCTGCTTCTATCGTACCGCCACAGGAAAGTTCCTCCGCATAAGTATCAATACAGTCATCTGGCTTATTATATTTGATTGCATTACTCAGAAGGTTCAGCATGATCCGGCGCAGCTGCAGTAATCATCGTAAGAATCATCATTGCAATGCGTAAAAAATGTGTCTGTTTTTTCTCTGTCTTTTTCATCCCTTACCATCTCGCTGATTATCTGAAATATCAATAAAATTATTTCGCATATAGATGGTTTCGTTTTAACCGATTTCATATCTTTTCGCAACATAATCATAGCTGTGGTATGACCAATCTTTTAATAATGTCAAAGAAAATTTCTTTTCTTATCTTCCCATAATTCTTCCAATCCCATAAGAAATCAGAAATACTGCAATATCTACTGCCACGATCGTAGAGCCGACCGGAGTTCCTGCGAGAATCGAAATCAGGATTCCGGCGGTTGCGCTGAGTACAGACATCACCGCTGCACTGATTGTCACGGAACGGAAGGATTTAAACAGTCTCATTGCCGATAATGCCGGGAAAATCACAAGTGCTGAGATCAGCAATGAACCAACCAGATTCATTGCCAGAACAATGATCACCGCGATCACAACCGCGATCAGAAGGTTATAAGCATTTGCTCTCGTACCGGTCGCCCTCGCAAAATTCTCATCGAATGTTACCGCAAAAATCTTATTGTAAAAAAGAATAAAGATCACTACGACCACGATTGATAAAATCACACACAGCCAGACCTCACCTTCGGTCAGAGTCAGAATCGATGTGGAGCCAAACAGGGTGCTGCACACATCTCCGGAAATATTCGGGCTTGTGGAAAAGAGATTCATCAGAAGATAACCAATCGCCAGTGCCCCGACAGAGATCATTGCGATAGCCGCATCGCCCTTGATCCTTGTGTTCTGTCCTGCACGGAGAAGCAGGATCGCACAGATCACAGTAACCGGAAGGATGAACAGCATATTGTTGGTGATGTTCAGCACAGACGCTATTGCCATGGCACCAAACGCCACATGAGAAAGTCCGTCACCGATAAAGGAAAATCTCTTCAATACAAGGGTCACTCCCAGAAGAGAGGAACATAACGCGATCAGCACTCCAACGATCAGTGCATAACGCACAAACGGATACTGAAAATACATATGAAGTGTCTCAAACATCTTACTCGTCCTCCTCTTCCTGACCGGTAAAGGCTTTTCCCTGACTGCTCTCAAGATACTGTTTCTTTGTACCAAAGAAGCAGTGTTCTCCAATATGCAGAATGTGTGTCGCATATTTTACCGCTGCTGCAATATCGTGTGAGATCATGATGATCGTAATTCCATCTTTTTTATTTAAATCTTTGATAAGCTGATACATTTCTGCTGTCACTCTCGGGTCAAGACCGGAAACCGGCTCATCGAGAAGAAGGATCTTCTGGGCTGCACAGAGGGCTCTCGCAAGAAGAACTCTCTGCTGCTGTCCGCCGGAAAGTTCTCTGTAGCAGTGATCCGCGAGATTCTGGATCATCATTTTTTCCATGGCTTTCTGTGCGACCATTTTTTCTTCTTTATTATAGAAAGGCCTCCATCCACAGCGGCTCTGGCATCCGGACAGTACGATCTCACGTACCGATGCCGGAAAATCTCTCTGCACCAGTGTCTGCTGCGGAAGATATCCGATTTCATTTTTCTTAAGTCCGTCTCCCAGTTCGATCATACCGCTGATCGGTGGCTGCAGGTGAAGAAGCGTTTTCATTAAAGTAGATTTACCGGAACCATTTTCACCCACAATGCAGAGGTAATCTCCTGCATCAATGGAGAAATTCAGATCTTCCTGAATCGTCCGGTTATCATATCCCAAAGTAAGGTTTTTACATGTAAGCTGTGCCATTGTTGTCCCTCCTGTCATGGACAGTTTATTATCTCAGACAGATGGATCTGTTTTCCATCTGCAATCATCCATTAATTCAGTGCCTCTTTCAGAACATCCAGATTATCTTTCATTACCGAAAGATATGTTACTCCGTCTTTTATCTCATCGGATGTGATCGACTGCATGGAATTCAGTTCCAAAATCTTCTGGTCTTTTGTCTTAGTGTTTTCAATCACAGTCTGTGCAATC
>CAVBPN010000022.1:0-3657 GCA_963597235.1 bacterium | reverse complement strand
TTTTACATCCACCGAATAGACAAATTTTTTCTCCTCTTTATGCCTGGCATCCAGAGACTGACGGACGATCTCATACGTAAATGTATCTTCCCCGCATCTCAGCGTCTTCGCAATTTTTTTCTTCAACTGTTCCGGCTTATGCCCTACCGGAAGTTTTAACTGTGTAATTCGTATCATAAAGTCTCCTTTGCACTGCTACGTCCTGCCACTGCACCGCTCGACCATGCCCACTGCAGATTATATCCACCACACGGTCCATCTATGTCCAACAGTTCTCCGGCAAAATAAAGCCCTTTATGCAGTGTGGATTCCAGCGTTTCCGGATTGACCTGTGAAGTATCCACGCCTCCGGAGCAGACCTGCGCCTGTTCAAATCCGGAACTGCCTTTTACTTCCAATACATATGCTGTAATTGTTTCGCACAGATTTTTCTTCTGTTTACGGAACATTTTGATCAGTTTATCCGGCAATATTCCCAAAAGAAGTTCTGCCTCCGACTGATATGGACAGAATTCCTGTCTTTTTTTCATATATTCCTGCATAGAATCTTGCGTATATTCCGGAAGGAAATTCACAGTCAGAGTTACCTTTTTCCCTTCGTCCAGTGCCCGGATCGCATATCGGCTCAGCTGAAATACCGGGATACCGGAAATTCCATAATCGGTCAGCTGTATTTCTCCGCTCTCTTTCACAAATCTTTCACCATCAATCAGCAATGTAACTTCTGCATCTGTGCGGACACCGGCCCAGGCAGAAAAAGCATTTCCTCTGCATTTAAGTCCGGTCAGTGCCGGAAGCGGTTTAATGATACGATGTCCCAATTGCGCTGCGATCTCATAGCCGCTGCCATCTGAGCCCGGAACCTGCGAAGCCCTGGAACCATTGGCAAGAATTACTTTATCTCCCTCATAAGTCCATCCGAAAGTCTGCACTTTCCAGTGTCCATTCTCGCAGAAAACAGCTTCCACCTTTTCTCTTGTCTTGATCTTAACTTTCAGAGATCTCGCTTTCAGAAGCAAAAGTTCCGGAATACATTTCGCCTGATTGCTTCTTGGATAAAGCCAGCCCTTTCGATCCGTAAAAGCAACTCCCAGATTTTCAAAAATGAAAAGCGTATCTTCTAATGTAAACTGCTGCAGGATCCCATCTGCAAATTCCGGCTGCTGACCTCGAAAAAACTCCGGCCGCATATCTTTATTTGTCAGATTACATCTTCCATTTCCTGTCACACAGATCTTACGACCCGGATTCTCATTCTGTTCCAGAACCGTAACTGCCGCACCATTTTCTGCTGCCATAATAGCAGCCATCAGTCCGGCAGCTCCCCCACCGACAACGATCACCTGTGTTTTTTCGCTCATATCGTCTCCTTTAACTGCTGCTGTTCATGGCAGTTTTACTTAATATGCTTACGAAAGGGTTACAATATTTGCATCTACCAGTTTCTGCAGGGACATCAGCACACCAAGTTTCGCATGCTCCCAGGTAAGCCCTCCCTGGAAATATACCGCATACGGAGGTTTTACCGGACCGTCTGCCGAAAGCTCAATGGATGATCCCTGTACAAACGCACCTGCCGCCATGATGACCTGACTGTCATATCCAGGCATATCCCATGGTTCCGGGTCCACATAACTGTCAACCGGGGCAGCTGCCTGAATCCCCTTACAGAACGCGATCAGTCCTTCCGGGGTTCCGAATGTCACTGCCTGAATGATGTCCTGACGTGTTTCACTTCCGTTCGGAACAACCGGGAAACCAAGTTTTTCATAAATATTTGCTGCAAACACAGCTCCTTTTAATGCGCCCTTTGTCACCATCGGTGCAAGGAAAAATCCCTGATAGAAAGAACGGTTTACCCCAAGAGATGCTCCGACTTCCATGCCAAGTCCCGGACAGGTCATACGCGTTGCGGCATTTTCCACGCATTCCTTTGTGCCTGCAATATATCCGCCAATCGGTGCAAGTCCGCCACCCGGATTTTTAATAAGTGATCCGACGATCATATCCGCTCCGACATCACTCGGCTCGATCGTATCTACAAATTCTCCATAGCAGTTGTCAACCATACAGATGACATCCGGCTTGATACTCTTGACAAAGGCGATCAGCTCTCCAATCTGTTTTACAGAATAAGAAGGTCTTGTCTGATATCCTTTTGAACGCTGGATCTCAACAAGTTTTGTTTTCTCATTGATTGCTGCGCGGATTGCATCATAATCAAATGTTCCATCATCTTTCAGATCAACCTGTCTGTAAGTTACCCCATATTCTGCCAAAGAGCCTCTGGACGGACGAATACCAATGACTTCTTCAAGCGTATCGTATGGTTTACCTGCCGGTGCAAGAAGCTCATCACCCGGGCGAAGATTTCCGAACAGAGCGATTGCCAGTGCATGTGTTCCACAGGTGATCTGGGAACGGATCAGGCATGCCTCTGTATGGAAAGTATCTGCATAAACTTTCTCCAGTGTGTCACGGCCGAAATCATCATAGCCATATCCTGATGATGACTGGAAACATTCTGCACTTACCTTATTTTTCTGCATTGCCATCAGTACTTTAAGCTGATTATATTCCGCAGTCTTATCAAACTGTTCAAATCGTTCTTTCAGAGACGCTTCGATCTCTGCGCCAAAATCATAAACCTGAGAAGAAATCCCAAGCTGTTCGTACATTTCTTTCATTACTATTTATAATTCCTTTCCAATTGTTTGTATCTATATGTGTTGATCTGTTTTTCTCACGAATTCCCGTCCATTTATTCAAGAATGTCCCGTTCTTTAAGAACATTCAGCATGTACTTCAGGATTTCCCCTTCATCCCAGTGAAATTTTTCTTTATCGACCCAGATTACATCCGATTCCCGTCGGAACCAGGTCAGCTGACGTTTTGCAAAATGTCTGGTGTCCCGTTTCAGAATCCGCACTGCCTCTTCCAGCGGATATTCTCCTTCCAGATAAGCCAGGATTTCTTTATATCCCAGCCCCTGCATAGATACCATACCACGGTGACAGCCATCCTGTTTCAGACCTTCCACTTCTTTTACCAGACCTTCTTCCAGCATCTGATCCACACGCCTGTCTATTCGTTCATACAGAATATCTCTTGGTGCATTTAAGACAAAATATGCCAGATTATAAGGACTTGTCTGTTTTTTCTGTTCTTCATTATGTGCAGAGATCGGCGTTCCGTTCTGATGATAAAATTCCAGTGCACGAATCACACGTTTCACATTATTTGCATGAATTGCATCCGCACTTTTCGGATCCACTTCTTTCAATCTGTCATGCAGATATTCGGCACCTTTTTCTTCTACTATTTTTTCCAGTTCAATGCGGTATGCATTTTCCTGCTGTGCCTCTGTAAAATCAATATCCCTGGTCACTGCCTGAATATAAAATCCAGTTCCGCCGACCAGAACCGGTATCTTTCCCTTAGCATAGATTTCTTCCATGGCTTCTTTTGCCATCTGCTGAAATTTTACGATATGAAATTCTTCTTCCGGTTCCAGCACATCCACCAGATAATGCTTCACACCCTGCATTTCTTCCGGTCGGATCTTCGCAGAACCAATATCCATTTTTTTGTATACCTGCATGGAATCCGCAGAAATAATCTCACCGTTTACTGCCTTCGCCAGTGAAATAGAAAGGC
>CAVBPN010000021.1:19953-22292 GCA_963597235.1 bacterium | reverse complement strand
CCACACCGACAACGAAACTCTGATCCTCGGTGGAGAGGGCATCCTCGGACTGGAAGCCGCCTGTGCTTCCATGACGGAACCTGGCGACCATGTTCTCGTACTGGATAACGGTATCTATGGCAAAGGATTCGCAGATTTTGTTTCCATGTACGGCGGATGTCCGGAACTCTATTCCAGAGATTACCGCGAGACCCTTGATGTACAGGAACTTGAAAACTTCCTCAAGAATCATCACGATTACAAATACGCAACTGTTGTCCACGGCGACACTCCGAGTGGAATGCTGAACGATGTTTCCGCGATCTGTCCACTTCTCAAGAAATACGGCATCATGACAGTTGTCGATTCCGTATCTGCTTCTTTCGGTGAGCCGATGCGTATCTCCGACTGGCAGATTGACATCATGTGCGGCGGTTCCCAGAAAGTTGTCTCCGCGCCTCCAGGACTTACCTTTGTTGTCATCAGCGACGACGCAAAAAAAGCTATGACAGAGCGTAAGACACCGATTGCATCCTTCTATGCAAACCTGACCACTTTTGCACATTATTACGAAGAAAAATGGTTCCCGTACACCATGCCGATCAGTGATATCTACGGACTCCGTGCCGCGATTGACAATATTGCCGCTGATCCGGATATCCTTGCAAGACACGAAAAGATCGCTGAAGCTTCCCGTAAAGCGATCACCGGTGCAGGCCTTTCCCTTTATTTAAAGAGTGGATTTTCCAGCACAGTCACCGTATTTGAAGTACCGGAAGAAACCACCGCAGCCGCCATCCTCGATGGTGTCAGAAAGGATTACAACATCATGCTCGCCGGTTCTTTTGATGTCCTGGCAGGCAAAGTCATCCGCATTGGCCATATGGGAAACAATGCTGATTTCTACAGTGTCCGCGAAGTCTTTACTGCTCTGGACGGAACACTCGCAAAACTCGGCGTTCCGCTGAAAGCAAGCATGGAAAAAATCTTCTGTGAAAATATGAAATAAAAATTCTGTTTTATTAATTCGAAAGAAAAGAGGCAAATTTACTATGAACAACAATCTGAAAAAACTGATTCTCGCTGCTTTATTTGCAGCTCTTGCATGTGTAGCAACCATGTCCATCCGTATCCCGACTCCTGGAACCGGCGGATACATCCATCCTGGCGATGCTATCGTCATCCTTTCCGGTGTAATCCTCGGACCTGTATGGGGATTCCTCGCAGGCGGTATCGGTTCTGCCCTGTCTGACCTGATTGGCGGATATTTCGTTTATGTACCGATCACATTTGTGATCAAAGGACTCGTTGCACTTGCAGCCGCACTTCTGTACCAGAAAGTCGGAAAAACTCAGAAAAGCCGTTACATTGCAGTCATACTTGGCGGTGTCGCAGATATCATCCTCGTTGCAGGCGGATACTTCGTATGTGAATACTTCATCTACGGTGCAGGTGCTGCTGCCAGCATCCCGGCAAACATCATCCAGGGCGTGGGGGGACTTGTTATTTCCTGCATCCTCTATCCGATCCTGATCTCTATCCCGAATGTACGTCAGACCGCACTTGCTACAAAATAAACGTTACTATTCACAGTAACAAATAGACTTCATAAAAAAGTTCAGTTCCACGAAAATATGGAACTGAACTTCTTTTTTTATATTGTGATCAGATAAAGTACTCGATGACTTCTTCCGGTACAGTCTTTGTCTTTTCGTTGAAGATCAGGACTGCTTCTCGCTCTTCTATCGGACCGAGAGCGTAGATAGTTTCTTTATTTTCCTGATTAAAATACTGAAAAGGTACGATGCGGTTGTATTCCTTAGGATGGTTGTCATCCCTCAGGATATCTTTCTGTTCATATGGTTTGTCCCAGTAATAAGGGTCAAAGAGAAGAATATTTTCATTCTGTATCCCTGTCATCAAAACATAATGTTCTTCTTCCAGATACAGGCGCACCACCGCAACACCGCCATGATTCAGGGCATGATTAATGCGGCTTTCTCCGCTTATGTAGACACTTCGTCCTGACAGGTATTCACTGCTCACGGACATGATTCCCAAATCCCCGTATTCATTGAGCCAGTTGCTTAAGAACATCATTGCTGCCCTGGACGTTCCACGCTTACCCGGAATTCCCTCTTTATTATGGCAGTCAAGGCAGTAGAGCATGGTATTTCGGACTGCTTCCGGCGGAATCTCCTCACGTTCAAATAAATAGGCGAGCGCATTCATCATGGACGTCGGTCCGCAATCGTATTCGGATAACTGGTAGTGTAATGGATTTTTCATGCTAAAATCCCTCTCTTCGGTAAAAAAGTTTTGATGCAACCAGTTTATACCAAACTGCTGTATTTGTAAAC
>CAVBPN010000021.1:4391-19943 GCA_963597235.1 bacterium | reverse complement strand
GCTGATTTTATTTTATAATGCTTTTTTATTTTGCTTTTCCGTTGTTTCCTACGACCATGATCTTCTGCATGACATATTTCTTGACTTCTTCGCGTCCTGCAGCATTATATTTCTTCGGATCAAACATATTCGTATCTGCCGTCATGACCGCCTTCACTCCTTTTGAAAAAGCGATTCGAAGGTCTGTCGCATAATTGACCTTACAGATTCCACGTTTTACGCACTCTTTTACGATTTCATCCGGCACACCGGAAGTTCCGTGAAGTACCAGCGGAACACCTGCAACTCTGCTGCCAGGACGGATCTTTGTCACACCGTCGCCGACTGACCGCCATGTGGTCTGCAATCTCTGAAAGTGTGATATAGTCCTGTGCCGTCACCAGAAGTACGGAAGCGATCTTTTTACGCTCTTCTTTGGATAGTTTGTAATCGTAGAAATCTTTTTCATCAAGGCTTTCGAGGAGCTCTGAAAAATCACTTTCCCGCAGGACTTTGCCGCCTCTGCCGAGTTTCAGATTCTTAAGTCCCAGCTCCGTCAAAAGCTCGTTGATTGCATTCAGATCATTTCGGACGATCCGCTGGGAGATCTGGAATTCCTCTGCCAGTTCTGTGAGGCTGATTTCCTGTTCTGTTTTGCTCAGTTTCCGGATGATGGAAACAATTCTCTTGTTCATACAATGTTCTTCCTGTGATTTTTTATTTACATGGATTTCTTCCTATGGAACAGTTATTTATAGTTTTCTATGTATGCAAGGATCTGCTCCGGATCATCCATGAAAATGCAGAGTTCCATGTTGGCGGCATCCATAAACTTCTCGTCCGCGGTATGCTGAAGCAGAGCTTTCATTCCATCGTAATAACCGTTGATATTGTAAAGAACGATTGGTCGGTCCAGTCTGTGCAGGCTTTTAAGTGTCAGGATTTCAAAAAATTCTTCGTATGTTCCGATTCCGCCAGGTGTCACGATCGTTGCATCTGATCGCTCTTCAAGAAGTTTCTTGCGCTCGCGCATGGTTTCTGTAAAAATAAATTCGCTGCAATTCTCGTACAAAACTCCCGGCTTATCGAAAAAGCGTGGGGCAATACCGAGGATATAACCGCCTTCGGAATCGACGCCTCGTGCTGCCGCTCCCATCATTCCGGTTGCACCACCACCAAATACAAGGCCATGACCGCGCTTTGCCATCATCCTGCCAAGTTCTTCTGTTTTTTCATAATAAATCTGCTCCAGCTCGGCACTGGAAGCTCCGTAAATACATATGTTCATAAAAACCTTCCCCTTTTAACTCTATTCTAATCCGGCAAAGAACAGTTCATAAAAATCATCCTCGCCTTCCAGCATCGGAGAATTTTCCCCACCGCCATTGGTGCTTCTGCGCATGGTTGCATAGAATTCTTCACCTGCTGTGATGAGGTCCATATCATAGATCTCATATCCCAGTTCCCGACATTTCCGACAAAATGCGCTGAGCGGCTGTGCATCTTTTCTTGTCTCAAGAAGCTCCGCCCGAAGTTTTTCGTCACGGAGTGCTTTACTCTTCAGTTCATCTAACATTTCTGTAATTCCCATGATGTTCCCTCCTGTAATGCGAAGTGCAGACATACACCAGCGTATATGTCTGCACTTCTTTCTTAATTCTGTGGTGTTGTCTGAATATAAGATACCACATCTTCCTTATAAAGTTCAAGAAGAGTCTTCTTCTTTGCACTGACTGCAAAGCCATGAATCTTCAGACCGTTTTTCTTTACATAATCGATCATGTCCTGATATCTGTTTGGTGAATCCGTTGTCTGTCCCATCATGGAAAGAATCTCGTCATGATCCCGGATATAAGAAAGCATGCTGGTAAAATGAGTCTGCATGGTTTCTTCATCGTTTTCCTCTATTTCATGGTATGAATCAGCATTATCCAGAAGCGACAGATACGGATATTTTTCTCTGTCCCAGCTGATGCTCATTCCGGATGGATACGGGCAGAAACCAATGTTTGGTTCCACACAGTAACCGTCCGCATCTTCTGTATGAACCGCACACCAGAGTGCGCCCCATTCCAGATTTTTCTGGTCGGACAGCTTCTGATACCACTCGATAAAATCTTTGTAATCCATGATATCATTTATGGAAACATAGGCGAGATACCAGTCGTCATCATTGTATCCTGCAATTGCTTCTTTGGAATCCCGGATGTTTTCTTTCTTCCGTGCTTCTGTGTCCATTTTGGTTTCTTTACCGTTTTCATCAACTTCCCACGCCGCCCATGCATCCTCATCTCCCGGAAGGTAGAACTGCATGATCAGGCGACTCAGTACATTGTTATCGTACAGAGTGAGCTTTCCTCTCACCAGACGTCCACTGACAGAAGTAAATTTTCCGGTCCAGCTGGTGGTCTGCGGAACGACAATGTCGTATTCCCCATAACCTCTCGGTACTGCATTAACCTGATCTCGGTGATTGCCCGGCAGGAACAGTTCTGAAAACACAGACATATCCAGTTCCATTCGGGTCGTGGTCATTTCCTCGTATTTACCAACTACTTCGTTTGGATCATAATAGAATTTTGAAACAACTTTTGGAAGAATAAAAACTGCACACAGGACAACTACGAGGACTGCGACTCCTACTGCCAGTCCCATTTTAATAAAAGCTCTACGAATAGAGTGCTGGATTTCTTTTATAAATTGTTTATTGAAGTCATCTTCCTGCTGATTTCGGGATTCCCTGAAACAGTCCTGCTCACTCTCCAGATCTGAAAAATCCGGTATCGCTCCTTCTTCATAAAGAAATTCACTGATTGCATCCTGTTTTTCGATTTCCGCTTCTATCTGTTTTTTTGTGCTGTCTTCCAGCTTGCCCTGCTTATATAGCTTCAATAGCTCACGATATGTCATTTTTCGCCCTCCTCTTCCAGATATTTTTTCAGTTCTTTCTTTGCCCTGTATGCCAGTACGCGCACATTCTCCGGCGTGATATGTAAAACCGCCGCAATTTCTTTCTGTGACATTCCACCGAAATACTGCATTTGAATAACTTCACGTTTCTTTAGTTCCAGTCTGCGAACTGCCTGATAAAGCATTCGTCTGTTTTCTTCCTCGAGGAATTTTTCAAGCAGATCCTCATCTGTTTTTTTCTCAGGAAGATACTCCTGTTCATCTACGAGAATCTCCCGGGATTTCTTTTTCTGTTGATTATAAAACAGATTTCTCGCCACCATATAAAGCCACGCCCGCATATTCGTATGCCCCTCCGGCAATGCCAGCAATGCCTTTAGAAACGTCTCATACATCAGATCCTCCGCCAGATGCCGATTTCCGCAGAGGGAGTACAGATACAGGTAAAGTTCTTTCTGATAAAGACCGTAAAGCTTTAATAAAATTTCATTATCCACATCTGCACTCCTCCTTTCCGGATTTTTGTCTCTTTCAACAATATAACATCTGAACACAGAAAATGTTACAAAAAAAATCTGTATATATCCTCATTCCATTTCCTCATCGCATTTTTCTTTACATCTTTTTATGGCTGTTATAAAATTATGATAGTATTTTGTGCCGCGGTGAAGGCGGCGGAATGGAGAGTTTTATGTCCGACTATTTTATAACAGAAGTAACTTCTACAGATAAACGCGGGAATCGTCTGGTGGATGAGCTGCTTACGGCAGAGGGAATCCGCAGGGACGGGAATCTTGATTATACCTGTGGGATGTATGATGATGAGATGAATCTGATCGCCACGGGAAGCTGCTTTGGAAATACGCTTCGGTGTATGGCGGTAAGCCATGAACATCAGGGCGAGGGACTGATGAATTCAATCGTCAGTCATCTGATCGAAGTGCAGTTTTCCCGTGGAAATACACATCTGTTTCTTTATACAAAGTGTGACTCTGCCAGATTTTTCGGAGATCTTGGCTTTTATGAGATTGCCCAAATTAATGGGCAGATCGTGTTTATGGAAAACAAACGCACCGGTTTTTCCGGTTATCTGAATACACTGGCGAAGCAGAAAGAAGAAGCGCCTCGCGTAGCTGCACTTGTGATGAACGCCAATCCTTTTACCCTCGGTCATCAGTATCTGGTGGAAAAAGCGGCGGCAGAAAATGATATTCTTCATCTTTTCATTGTCAGTGAAGATGCCAGTCTGGTTCCTTTTGCAGTGCGTAAGAAGCTGGTCATGGAAGGGACTTCTCACCTGAAAAACATCCGTTATCACGACAGCGGTCCTTATATCATCAGCAATGCCACTTTCCCAAGTTATTTCCAGAAAGATGAGCACGCTGTCATCGAGAGCCATGCCATGCTGGATCTGACGGTTTTTACCAAAATTGCAGCCGCACTTGGAATCACCAGACGTTATGTCGGTGTGGAACCAACAAGCCTTGTGACCGGCATTTATAACCAGATTATGTCGGAGAAACTACCGGAAAACGGAATCAAATGCATCATTGTTCCACGTAAGGAAAATGCTGGAAAAGCTATTAGCGCATCTACCGTACGTCAGGCTTTAAAGGAAGAAAAATGGGAACTTCTTGAGAACCTTGTCCCGAAGACAACACTGGATTATTTCCGCAGCCCGGAAGCTGCGCCGGTGCTTGAGCGGATTCGCACATGCAACAACGTTATTCATTATTAAAAAGCACAGGGACAGAGTTCATCGACAAAAAGTCTTTCACTCTGTCCCTTGCTTCTTTTCAAAACAACGCACATCCCGTATAAGTGATCGTTCGTGGTCCATAATAATATTTCAGATTATTATCCCGACAGACCTGCGTCACAAACAGCCCATAAGCTTCCATTGAAGAAATAGCTTTCTCCGGAAAACGACATGGCTTCGGATAAGCACATTGCCCGCAGATCCTGCAGCCGCCTGCTCCCAGCATCAGCATATCAGGAAATTCTTCCATCATCTGTTCCCGCAGAACTTTCAGATGTTCTGTATGCAGTTTCTCTGTCTCTCTGTATATTTTTGTATCAATATCACGTCGCAGCACACCAGTGGTCTGTATCAGAATCCCTCTTTTACAGGCACGCATCCTGCGCTCGCATTCCTCCAGCGTTCCACAGGCCGGCGGACATGTCCAATTGTGATCGTAAGCATGGCACTTATCTTTTGCACAGGTCTCACGCACCAGTGGCATCACCTTCAAAGTCTCCGTATTTAATACACCTGTCTGCGAAAATCCGATCTTTTTTGCTGTCTCTATCCATTTTTCTGTAATCTCAGCATCTGTCATCATCTGTCACTCCACCTCCGAAAATGTCATCTGCTTCGCAAAAGTTCTCTGAAACTGTGGCAAACTTGCCAGATCCAGCGGTTCAATCTTCCGCACCAGTTCATCAGTCAGTGCAAACAGATTCTGGTCCATGGTGATCTGGCGGCATCCCATTCCGGCTGCATTACCACCCGCAGTCACTTTGGAAAGCAGTGGCTCTGGTATCAGACCGATTCTTGCCGCACTTTTTGCATTCATATATGTACCAAATGCACCACACAAGATCACACGGTCAACCTGTTCGTAACCAATCTCAAGATCCTCCATCATCAGCTCAATCCCTGCTGCAATGGCTCCCTTTGCCATCTGCACTTCCCTGATATCCTCCTGGGTCAGAGATATCTGGTCTGTAACTGCATAGATTCGGTTCTTTTCATCTCCATAATACGATTTCTGAATCCTTCCTCTGCGGTTAAGGATTCCAAGATCCAGCATCACTGCAACCGCATCGATCAGACCTGATCCACAGAGTCCCTGTACTTCTGCATCCGGCACAGGAGTTCCTTTTTTCAGAGGCTCCTTCCTGCCTATCACAGAACTGTATAGCATACCATCTTCCATCCAGATATGATCAACAGCCCCGAAACCACCCCGCATGCCGCAGCTGATTTTTCCTCCCTCTAATGCCGGACCGGCTGCGGTGGAACAGGCTACCATTCGCTCCTTATTTCCCAGAACCATCTCTCCGTTGGTTCCAATATCAATCATCAGCGTGATCTTATCTTCCTTATACATTCCTGTAGACAATACACACCCCATCGTATCCGCACCGATAAATCCTGCTATATCCGGAACTGTCAGTAACACCCCGCCTGTCATATCTGCAAAATAATCAGAAAGCTTTTCTTTGACCGTTTTTTTGATTACCGGTGCAAAGGGCAGGTGCGTCAGATTTTCCGGAATGATTTTCAAAAAGATCTGCTGCATGGCCGGATTGCCGACGATCGCCATCGTTCCGATTTTTCCCGGTACTTTTCCGTATTTTCTACAAAGAGTATGAACCAGATTTTCAATTCCCTGCCGGATTTTCCGGCACTGTACATCCAGCTCTCCATTTTCTGCCGCCTGGATTCTGGATATCACATCCGCCCCGTAAGGATACTGTGGATTCAGCATACTCTCCGAACCAAGGATCCTGCCACTTTTTCCATCCAGCAAATATGCCACAACCGTAGTTGTCCCAATATCCACGCTGATATGACAGTCTCCCTCCTTCACCGGAGAGACTGTAAATTCCGCCTCCATTCCATTTGCGAGGATTCCGGTACTTTTCGGTGCTTCCGGCAGAATGACGGTTACATCTTTTTCCACCTGATACTGGCATGCCAGCACTTCCTGTTTTCCAACCTTTACTTTACATTTTCCACAAATCCCATGTCCGCCACATGGTGCATCTAATAAGAGGCCGGCACTTCTGCCAGCCTCTTGAATGGACGTACCTGCGGAAACTTTTACAGAAACACGATCTGGTAAAAATACAATTTCCGGCATATGTCCTCCTTTGTCTTATTTAAAGATTCCCTTTCTGAATGCTCTGTTATATTTACGTCCGCCCTTATCTCTCTGAGCTAAGGCTTCCGCTGCATAGAGCGTTCCCATCATAAAGGAACTGCACGGATCCATGATCGCGGAATCCAGTCCTGCTTCTACTGCAACCGTCATGCATCCTGCATTGACATATTTTCTTGCAGGCATATTAAAACTTACATTTGACAATGCTCCCGTCACTTTTACTTCCGGTGCGATCTCATGGATCTTTTTGATACAAAATGCAAAATCATCCATGGAAGTCGGCGCGGTTGCCAGTGCCATTACGCAGGGATCAATATGTAAATTTGACAGCTTCACGCCAAAATGATCTGCTTTGTCAATGATACTTTTTGCAATCTCCAGCTTCTTATCCGGCTGCATAGGAATGCCCTGCTTGTCACAGGTCAAACCGATCACATTCCAGTCGGTTCCTGCGATCAGCGGAAACAGTGTCTCACATTTCGTTCCTTCTTCATTAACAGAATTGACCATGCCCGGACGTTTCAGCCGTCCCTCTTCAATGATGCGTTTCAATAAAAGCGGATCGGGGCTGTCAATGCTGATTGGAAGATCCGTGGTATCCTGAATCAGATCGATCAGCCATACCATCGTGTCATATTCGATTTCCGGTGCAGTGCTTGGCGCACAGTCAATATAATTTGCTCCTGCTGCCGCCTGTGCAGCTACACGCTCCCGGATCAGTTCCTCATTGTGATCTTCAATGGCCTGCCTGATAGAAGGAATCGCACCATTGATTTTTTCACCTATAATAATCATACTGCTGTCTCACCTCTGTTATTTCTTATGCTGCATTAACCCAGTTTGTACATACCTGAACGGTCTTCTGTGGACTGTAAGCCCATTCGTCTGCGCCAAGTGCTTTGCAGGCCTCCTCACTTACCGGATTTCCTCCAATGATGATCTTCACATCATCACGCATACCTGCATCTTTAAACGCATTGATCGTATCTTTCATAGAATCCAGTGCCAGTGTCCGCACGCCTGACAGAGCAACGATCTTGATGTTTTCCTGCTTTGCGACTTCTACTACCTTTTCAGGTGAAACATCGATTCCCAGGTCAACAACTTCAAATCCACCTGCTTCCAGCATGGCTTTTACAATATTTTTACCAATGTCATGAAGGTCGTCTTTCACAGTGCACAGGATCATGCGGCCCAGTTTTTTGTGATCCGCGCCAGCCAGTGCCGGTTTGATGATATCCATGGCTTCCACCATGATCTCACCTGCATAGATCAGGTCACCTACGAAGTACTCACCTTTTTCAAACAGATTTCCTACCGTAGCCATTCCCTTCTGACACGCTTCCAGTGCATCTTTGACACCGTCTCCATTGTTATCCATAACTTCTTTCATCATATCAAGGACGGTATCCTCATCAAGATCAGCCATAGCCTGTTCTAATTCTTTATAATCCATACTGATTCTCCTCTTCATTTATAAATCTTACACTTCTGCTTTTTATAAATACAAAAGTTCCCAGGTATAAGTTCCCATCAGCCAGAAACGCAGTTCTTTTGGAAGCTCCCACTCTTCATCAGCGAGAAGCTCATTTACGATATCCTGTAAATATTCCTGATTGGTCTGTTCTTTTTTTTCTTCACTCATGACAAACCTCCTTATTTCTGTGTTTTGCTCAGTGAATACTCATGAGCAAAATTATAGGCATCGATCAGATTCTGGTTTACATCACCCGGTGCGATCCATGCTTTGTCTGTACAAAACAGGAAACCGTCGCCCGGCTGACACGCATCAATAATCTTCTTTACATCATCTTTGATCTTTTCCGGACTGTCTGTTCTGACAGAAGCCATCTTCAAACCGCCCTCAATGATCTGGTGATCACCAAGTACTTCTTTTGCCTTGATGATATCATCGTCATCAATATGAAGAATACAGCTGTCCTTCGGAACTTCCTTGAAGCATTCCCATACATTCTCCCAGCGGCCTTCCAGCATGATCCATACCTTGGTTCCGGCTGCTGCCGCACGCTTGATCCAGGCTTTTTCATATGGCCAGTAAAGCTCATAGAACTGCTTCGGGCTTAAATAAGGTGCAATATGTGTCATGTGGCATGCATATGGGAAAGGTGCCGGTGTACCCTGAAGTTTCGGCAGGTTATAAGTCTCCCACAGTCTGTCGCAGGCAGCCTTTACTTTATCCGGCTGACGACGAAGATCTGTCAGTGTTCCCTTGAATCCACGTAAATAATCAAATAAAGTGTCTACTGGATTTGAAAATACATCCGCGAAATTACAAATTCCAGTAATACCATATTTTTCTGCCAGAACCTTATCTGTCATCCCAAACAGAACACCCATGGCATAAGCTTTGTCCGCAGCAATAGCTTTGATCGTCTTTTTCGCATATTCGCGATCTTCAAATAATTTTGGATATTTTCTTGGAAGAAGTACATTTGCAACAAACCCAAAAGGATCTTCGATCAGCTGATCGTATTCTCCGCGCTCCATCTGTGGCATCTGTACATGTTCCGGAGTGACTCCGTCCGGTCCGAATTTATTCTGTACCGGTTCGATGATATCAGCGATGGCTGGTGTAAAAAGAGTTCCTGAAAATGTATTCGCATCTCCCCACATAACTCCAAATACATCTGTCATGGCATTAACATATGCATTTGCATCACCGATCACATCGGTCACTTTCTTTCCTGACCAGGCAACTTCCGCACAGCTGGAAGCCAGCATTGTCGGAACGTAATCAGCCCCCTGCCGATTCAGTGCCTTCATCAGATTGCTTTTTTTCTGTTCAAGTATATTTTTCTCTGGCATTTCACACCTCCGTAATAGAAACACCTTTTTCTTTGCTACACCTATATTTTATGTAACTTGCATATTTTTTTCAATAATGTTAATATATTTTTATAATTTTTGAACAATCGCGGAAACTGTTCAAATTTTATTTATCATCAAATTGGAGGGATTTGAATTGGCAGACAAAAAATACGAAACGGGTATCGAAACCCGAAAACTGATCCTTGCGGAATGCAGAAAATTATTTCTGGATAAGGGATTTCATGAAACCAGCTATAATGATATCTGTAAGGCAGCCCATGTAAACCGTGGATCGGTCTATTATCACTTCAAACAGAAAGATATGATCCGGTATGAAATATTGTGGGAGATCTATACGGACAATAAGCGGATTGCCGAACAGTATACTTCTGTTTCATCCCATCAGTATATCTTTGCTTTGTATCTGATGTGGAGACAGATCCTGACAGATCAGAAGCTTGGGCGTTTTCTGATAGACTACTACACGGACTATCCCGTCTATGTGCCCCAGAAAGATCTTCCTGTCTTTATTACAACTCTTTACCGAAACAGCCTTGATGAGCTTCTCCCTCTTTCGGATGTGGATGAATTTACCATGGCATCTATGTACGGTTACATCGGTGTGATCTCTCAAATGGTCAAAGCCGCGCCGGAGCACTTCTCGCCGAGTGTCCTGTTCTGGCAGGTTTTGCAGTGCTGTTTCCATATTCTGTGTATTCCTGAAGAAAGAACCCGGGAACTTTGTGAAGATCTGAAGCAGTGTATTGCAAATTTTTGTGAAGATGATACCGCGGCATAAAAAATTTTTCTGTTTTCTTACATTATTCCTGTTTACAGGTAACATTGCATTTTTCTTTACATCTTTTTATGGGTGTTATAAAATGCTTATAGTATTTTTATTTATATCCACCAGTTTTATTAACTCATAGAAAGGAGTTATCTTCTATGCAAGGTCAGGAAGTTACTATAACGGATATGATGTTCTGCCGCGACAGACGTGTGCAGATTCAAAATGAATTTATAGAAAAATATCAGAAATCTGTGATTTCTTTTTGCATGAATATTCCGGGTCCGATCAAGACGACCCCACTGATCCAGAAAGGATTTGAGGCTGGAAAGATGGCACTTCTGGATGCTCTTTCCGCGGCAGATATGACAGTTCTTGAGTCCCGTGTTTTTCATGATATTACGGGGGATGAGATGCTGCTTTGCGTGGATGCACCTGCAGAAAAGATCAAGGAGCTCACACAGAAGATTGAGGAGATGCATCCTTACGGAAGGTTATTTGATATGGATGTGATCGGGACAGACAGGATGAAACTTTCCCGGCCTTCCTATCGGAAGTGTTTGATTTGCGACTGCCAGGCACAGGAGTGCGCACGGGCACGGAGACATACCGTTAAGGAGATGCAACATAGAATTGAAGAGATCCTGGGGACTTCCCATGAGCCCGTCAATTAACATTGACATTTCTTATTTATCAGAGGAAGTATCCCCTGTACCCATCTATTTGCATCGACATGCAAAGAAACCGCGAAGGGACTTAAAGCCAGTTCCCTCGCCACCCCCTGGGCGTGGGAATAAAGATTTTAGATTCATCAAGTATGAGATGTGTAGAAAGATAGCGAGAACTCTTCTTCCGTCGTGTGGAGAAGATTTCCCGCTATTCTTTCATTCTATCGGTTCTGTTGAACGTAACGCAAACAATTACTATCGTCTGGGTCCGTCTTCTGGTTTCCCATGATATTCTATTAAATATAACTCAGACAATACTACAATTGCTTCCCGTCTGAGTCCTCCTACCATTTCCCATCCTAAGTAAAGTTAACGCACTTCCGTCTTGCTCACCTGGAATTTTTGTATCCTTCGTTGTACTCATTCCAAGGGGTGGGCAAGGGGAGATTCCTTACCTATCACTTATACAGTCTTTTTAGCGTGGCCAAAAAGGCGGAGTCTGAGGAAGTACCTCAGAATTTCACAACTCCAAGTACCAACCCTGCGATCAGACATATAATACTGACACCCCATATCCATGGGAAGCATCTCTTGATATGGTCTTTGATTTCCACATCGGCAAGTCCGATGCCCAGGAACGTTGCCGGAACAACCGGGCTGATGAAGGTTGCGCAGTTACGGCAGACAACCATCACGATTGCGATGTATGCCGGAAGCACTCCGAAGTTTCCTGCGATTTCAATCAGGACAGGCATAAGTCCAAAGAAGAAAGAGTCTGTATCAAACATCAGTGTCAGCGGTACTGCCAGCACTCCGATGATGATCGGGAGGAATCTGCCCATTGACATTGGTACAAATCCTGCGAGTAGAGTTGCCATATTGTTCATGATTCCTGTATTCTCCATAACGCCCAGGAATACACCTGCACAGAGGATCGTGGAAGACATCATGATTGCCGGGCCGGCGTGTGATTTGATGATCTTGTTCTGCAGTGATGCACCGCGGAAGTTTACGAGCAGTGCGATCGCGCATCCGATCATAAATACATAATAAGCCGGTACTTTTACAAAGATCAGACATACGATCACAACAAGTGTCAGGATCAGGTTGAACCAGAAGAGTTTCGGTCTTGCATATTCACGTACCTCTTCCTGAAGACCGTCCTGTGCTGCCACGCTCACTTCATCGGCTGCTCCCGCGCCTCTTTTTTTCTCAACAACACCCCAGAAAACAGCAGTTGCAAGCGCAATGATAATACCTACGCTCTGCATTGGAAGAATCTGCAGCCACAGTTCATTTGGCTCAATTCCAAGTACAGTTGCGGCTCTCATAGTCGGTCCGCCCCATGGAAGAAGGTTCATAACACCCATGGAAGTAACACAGATCAGAAGCAGTGTTGTCGGTCTGATCTTCAGTTTCTTGTAGATTGGAAGCATAGCCGGTACAGTGATCAGGAAAGTCGCTGCTCCTGCTCCGTCCAGATGTGCGATCATAGCGATGATACTCGTCATCAGTGTCACACCAACTACATTGTGTCCTACTTTTTTCATTAACGCACCAATGATCTTATCGAACATTCCCACGTCTGTCATAATTCCGAAAAACAGCACGGAAAAAATAAACAGTGCAGCAGTCGCGTGTACACCCTTTACACCTTCTGCAATAAACTCCCCCATTTCTGATACAGAAAAAGTTCCTGTGGCAACAAGGATCGCAGATGTGATCGTTGCCACACTGACAAATGCAAGTGACGGTACAGTTACGTTTTTGAGCAATAACGTGATAACTGCAATAATCGTTACAAATCCCAGCAGTGCAAGCATTGTTTCGTTCATTTTATTTCTCCTTTATCCCTTTGATGGATTCAGTATAACGAACCAACCTTACACCACGAAGTTATTCGCCTTAATGTTTGTTAAGATAAGAAAAATCTATGATTGTTTTCTGCATTCTCTCACAGCTTCCAGCACACTTCGATCGGACATCGGCTTCTCCACATATCCGTGAATGATCCCTTTTCTTTTGGCTTCTACGATTTCCTTGCTGATGCTGTCAATGCTGACAAGCCGGATCATATCCGGATATTTTCCTGCGATCGACATACAGAAATCCTCACCGCTTTTCCCTTCTATATTTTCCTCCACAACGAGTACATCTGCCTCCTGATCCTTAAGGCTCTCAGAAACTTCCTCTATTGTAATACATGTGGTAACATTTATTCCAAGCTTCTCAAAATTGCTTCTCAGAAGTTCCAGAACCTTCGCATTATCATCGGCAAAAATCATCCTTGTCTCGCGTTTTTCGGACACAGTAACTGTCGCTTCTGCCTGCTCTGCATCAAGCACAGGAATTCCAATATAAAAAGTCGTTCCTTTTCCCGGCTGGCTCTCTGCGAAGATATATCCTTTATGAGACGTGACGATCTGCTCTGCCAGGGCAAGTCCCAGACCTGTTCCCTCGCCGCCTTTTTTCGTTGTAAAAAATGGGTCAAAGATCTGCCGCAGTGTATCCTTATCCATACCGCATCCATCGTCTGTGATGCTGATAAAAATATAATTTTTCCAGGTATCCGGAAGATCTTTTTCCAGAATCGCTTCCATATGACTGGATGTAACGGACTCGCATTTTATAAAAATATTTCCTTCTTTTTTGCCGATCGCATGAACTGCATTGACACAGATATTCAGAATCACCTGGTTCAGCTGTGTCGTATTTCCAAGAATACATTCGTCATCAATCTGGATATCACTTTCCAGGGTAACCTGCGGCGGACATACGGAGGAGATCATCTTAACCACACGCTGCATCATCTTTCTGACCGGCACGCACTTGTAGACAGTCTCTACGTTTTTGCGGCTCAGGGAAGAAATCTGTTTCACCACATCCATCGCTTTTTCGGATGCTTCCAGAATTTCCTTTGCACTGTCCTGCACATCGGAACCTTCCGGAAGTTCCATCATCAGAAGCTCTGCATGTCCCATGATCGGGGTCAGAAAGTTATTAAATTCATGCGCGATCCCGCCTGTCATCGTCCCCATAATCTGCAGTCTTTCCTGATGTGCGATCGTATTTTCACTCTTCTGCACACTTTCCAGGAGGGAGTTCAATTCTTTCAGATCTTCAATCTCTCTTGCAGATTTTCTGACTCTGATCAGCAGCCGGCCATAAATAAACACGAGGATTCCCGCCAGGAGCAGAGCTCCGACAAATACCATCGTAAGTTTCAGAAATCCCTCTACGATCGGACGGTAAAAGTCGTCATAATCAATCACTGCGCTGATGATCCAGGCATCGTCCCCCATCTCTGCGGAGCAGTATGCACTGATTTTTTCTACTTTTTTGACTTTCGGATTTGTCCACCAGTAGGAATAATAACGTGAGATTCCCTCACCGCCTTCCCTCTGCTCTTCCAGCATATTTTCCAGACTGGAGTAATCGAGATCAGGGAAACGCTTCTTTCTGCCCGCGATAATATTCAGGCCCCACTGTTCTTTATCCGGATGCATGATGATCGTGCCTTCTTTGTTTTTTACAATAATATAGCCATTTGTTCCGACATGAATATCTGAGATCAGACGCTGATAGTATTCCCCTGCATTCACAACCATACACAGCCAGTTACCGGAGTTTATCTTTTCTTTCAGAACCAAATATTTATTTTCCGTATCAGACATCAGCCAGATGCTTCGTCCATCTGCATAGGATGCCAACAATGCAGGATCCTGAAAATCAACTTTTTCCGCAACATAAGTCCTCTTTCCATCCGAGTTCTCCCAGTACAGATTGCAGATAAAATTCTTCTGTTTTTTGAGATATTCCTGATAAAAAGCATCCTGATCTGCAGCATTTATATTACACAGAAAATCCAGATCGTCCTGATATTCTTCCATAGATACCGCCATGTTATCACGAAGGATCCTGGTCACGAGCAACAGCTGATCCTCCTGATTTTTCATCAGTGTATCTCTGTATTCCTTCCATACTTTTATTCCGCTCAGTGCCAGCAGCAATATCAGGATCACTGGTATCACCGCCAGAATTTTTTTCATTTTCTTCATACGAATTGACCTCATTCACTTGATTTCACTGTACTTATAATATTATAATATTTTTTATATAATGTGTATTTTTTTATCACATTTTGGGAGGAAAATTTAATGGCTGACAAAATACTGATTGTAGATGACGATCCTGCGATCTGCAAACTTCTGGAAAAAGTCATGCACAGCAATGAAATGGAAACCACAACAGTAAACTGCGGTATGGCTGCATTATCTGTGCTCAAAAATCATACCTTTGATCTTATACTTATGGATATCATGCTCGGCGATATGGAGGGATTTGAAGTCATCAAACAGCTCCGGAACCAGGGTATCAGCACCCCTGTCATCATTATCAGCGGAAGAAGCGAGGACTACGATTCCCTTTACGGACTCTCTCTCGGAGCTGACGATTATATCACAAAACCGTTCCGTCCGCTCGTCCTCGG
>CAVBPN010000021.1:0-4381 GCA_963597235.1 bacterium | reverse complement strand
AGTAAAAGCAATGATCCGCCGCAACAAAAACATAGTCCTGGACAGCCACGATACGCTGGAATGTGGACCTTTCAGCTATGAAACTTCCACGATGCGTTTCTACAAAAACGGTGAAGAACTGATCCTGTCTTCCAAGGAGGGAGCACTTCTTCTCATGTTTATGAAGCATCCACAGCAGGTATTTACCAAAGATATGATTTATGAACACGTCTGGGGAAATACCATCGCTGTAGACGACAATGCAATCATGGTCTATATCAACCGTCTGCGCGGAAAGATTGAAGATAATCGCCAGAAACCGACACATATCATGACTGTGCGCGGTCTTGGCTACCGCTTTGTACCGTAAATTTATATCTCAGAATTTTTCCAGATTTAATACCATAAAAGCCCGGTTGCTTTATGCCACCGGGCTTTTACGGAATCCTGCCTGTAAACAGTTGCTGTCTGAGTTCCTTCTTAATATATATGTTAGGAGTTTTAGGAATTATTTATCATTTTTTGGCTTTTTATTAAAGAATATGTGTGTGTAAATGTATTTATGATCTCAGTTAGAGTATGGTCTTCTACTCTTTGAGGTGTTGTTACTGTTCACAGGTAATATCCCGCGAGGTGTTTTGCCATGAATATGGCAAAATCCCGAGACATACAAGGCAAAATGCCATCACCGAAGGTGATTTGGAATGCATTTTGACTAAGTTACTGTGAACGGAGTGATCAGTAACTTGGTATTTTTTTGCAGATCAGCGCGAGGAAAACACTGACTGCAAGAAGGTCGGCACAGCCTCCAGCACTGATATTTCTGGCTGTGTATTCTGCATCCATATGATACAGTTTTTCCAGTGCATGCTCGCTGTAAGCACCGCCTTTGTTCAGGAACTTCATGGACTGAACCTGTACTTCATACAGGACTGCAGGATTTTTTCTGGCTAAAATATTGGAATCTTGTACGCGGCTCATCAATGCGAATAAAATCTGGAGTTTGATCCTGTTCCACTCTTTTTCCTTATAGAGTCCATCCGCCAGAACCGGCAGTGCGATCTCTGTCACTGACGGATAGCCCGCCAGTGCTTCCCCACGGATTCCCGTAGTTCCATACGCTCTCAGATTTCGCACGCCATTGGTTATTTTTTCATCCGTTCCCATGAGTTCTTCCAGTTCTTTTTTCAGGATTCTGGAAACCATATCCTGTTCTGTACGGATCAGAGTTTTCAGTTTTATTTCTCCATAATCTTTCATGCATCTTCCCGCTGCCGCGCAGAAAATACCCAGAGTAAAGATCATTCCTTTGTGAGTGTTGACATTCCCGGTTGCATGAAACATGGCTTTTTCTGCAAGCATCCCGGTCTTTCGAATCTCCACAAAAAGATCTTCTCTGGTACAGGTCAGCAGGTATCCCTGTGCCGCCATACGGATGAACCACGGGCGTAATGCTTCAGCACTTTTTTCAAAAGTCTGCACGTTCATATCCGTATGTGCACCGCAGGAATACATGTCTACAAGCCCTGGCTTCGGCGTTGTATACACCTCTTCGAGCAGAGCATAGTATGCTTTTGTACCGATATCTTCCGCAATAGATTTTGCAATATCTTCTGCTGTCTGTGCTGCTGCCTGTTTTTCTTTCATAATTTTTACCTTTTTTATTCTTCTGTGAACTCAAACGGTTTGATCTGACGAACAACATCCATAATTGTTCCGTCACGTCCTTCGATGATACCAACTACACGGTCATTGAATTCTACTTTCTGCGGCTCACCTGCAATCTCATATGCGATGTCGCGCAGATGTTCGATTGTTGTAAACGGAAGATCTACATCTTTCATCGCTTCGATGAGGTCTTTTCTCTTCGGGTTGATCGCGATACCATAGTCCGTGATGACTACGTCTACGCTCTCACCCGGTGTGGTGACTGTGGTAACATCTGTACAGATCGCCGGTGTTCTTCCCTGAAGAAGCGGAGCAATGACGATTGCACATTTTGCACCTGCAGCGGTATCCGGATGTCCACCCTGTGCACCTGTGATCATACCGTTGGAATCAACAACAACGTTGCAGTTAAAGTGTACGTCAACCTCCAGTGCCGCAAGGATCACGAAGTCCAGTTTGTTTACAACAGCACCTTTGTTGAACGGGTTTGCATACTCACCTGCACTGATACGGTAATGATGAAGATCTTTGACAGACTCCACAGCCGCAAGGTCAAAGTCCTGCGTATCCAGAAGTGCATCAACCTGTCCGTCGATCAGGAGCTGACACATCGGTTTTGTCAGACCGCCGACACCAAATCTCATGCGGATTCCACGCTCTTTCATGACTTTTGCAAGAGAGATCGTAGAAGCGATAGACGCACCGCCGACACCTGTCTGATAGGAAAATCCATCTTTAAAATATGGAGTATTTACAACAAACTGTGTACAGTAATCTGCCATCATGAGTTTTCTCATATCTGTAGTAGGTTTTGCCGCACCGGTTGCGATCTTGTTCGGATCACCGATCGCATCTACTTCTACGACATAGTCCACGTTTGTCATGGAGATATGTGCCGGGAAGTTCGGGAATGGAACTATGCAGTCTGTGATGGCAACTACGTGGTCTGCATAATCTGCATCTGCCATCGCGTAAGAAAGTACACCACAGTCGGATTTTCCACCGATACCACGGCAGTTTCCGTATTCGTCACAGGTAGGTGTTCCGATGAAAGCGATGTCGATCTTTGTCTCGCCTGTCACCAGGGCACGGACACGTCCGCCGTGGGAACGCATGATTGCAAGTCCCTGAAGTTTACCGTTGGAAATCGCCTCACCGATCTTTCCACGTACACCGGAGGACTGGATATTTGTGATGGTTCCGTCTTCGATGTATTCAACAAGTTCATCCTGTGCTTTTCCGAGGGAACTTGCACAGATTGTGATGTCTTTGATTCCCATCTCGTGGATTTCTCGCATGACCATGTTCACTACGTAGTCACCTTCACGGAAATGGTGATGGAAGCTGACAGTCATACCATCTTTGATGCCGCATTTTACAAGTACATCATGAACGCTTTCTACGACTTTGCTGCCATTTGAATTGATCACGCACCTTGTGTTTGCACCGTGTCTCTTAAAAACATGTCCATCAAAATGATGATTGCCCTGAAATACTTCTTTTCCTGTTGCTTTCAGAATCTCTTCCGGAATATCTCTGCCTACTGCATTAATCATCTTACAAATCCCCCTTATACACGCCTGATGCCTTTGCAAGTGCGATCGTTCTCTTTGCACCGTCATAGAAGGCAATGTCGATCATCTTTCCGTCTACTGTAAATACGCCGATACCCTGTGCTTTTTTCTCATCGATCTCGCGTACAACTTTTTCTGCAAAAATAATGTCTTTCTGTTTTGGTGTGTAAATGTCATGTACAATGTTGATCTGGCGAGGATTGATGATGGATTTTCCATCAAATCCCATGAGGTGGATGGTCTCTACATCCTGACGGAAACCTTCCATATTGTCGAGATCTGTGTAAACGGTATCGAAGCACTGAACGCCTGCAGCTCTTGCTGCGATCACAAGGTTCTGTCTTGCACCCATGAGCTCGATTCCTGTTCCTGTGATGTGTGTCTGGAGGTCTTTTGTATAATCACCACCGGAAAGTGCGATACCAAAAAGTCTTTCGCTGGATTCGCAGATATCAAGAGCTTTCATAACCCCTCTTGCAGACTCAACGGCTGCCATGATCAGAACGCTTCCTTCCGGGCGTCCAAATTCTTTTTCTGCATAAGCGATCTCACGCTCTACAAGCTGTACATCCTGTGCGCTCTCTGTCTTTGGGATACGGATGGAATCACATCCACCGGCTACAGAGCAGCGGATATCTTCTTTCCAGTAAGGGCTGTCCAGTCCATTAATTCGGACAACTCGTTCACATCCACGGTAATTGATGGTCTTAAGTGCATGGTAGAGAGAAAAACGAGCTGCGTCTTTCTGGTTCTCTGCTACGGCATCTTCGAGGTCGAGCATAATGGAGTCTGGTTTGTAGATATATGGATCTTTGATAAGTCCTGGTTTCTGTGCATTCAGGAACATCATGGTTCTTCTCAGTCGTTTTTTGTTCGGATTATTCATCGGATAGCACCTCCCCATGGTAAATGTTCTGTCTGTAAAACGGAGCGGTGAACTGCCGCTTCGATGCGGGCTTTGATCGTGCAGTCAAGTGCACCTTTGTCTACGATTGTAAGTTTTACATCTTTTACGCCAAGATTCTCAAGCGTTTCCAGAGCAACTTTGCGGATCTGGTTTCCGTACTGGTTGATGACGGAGCTCTCGAGGGAAAAATCTACTTTTCCTTCGCCCTTTTCTACTGTTACCTGGCAGTCACTCGATTCCAGAGTTCCTGCGA
>CAVBPN010000020.1:8710-13269 GCA_963597235.1 bacterium | reverse complement strand
GATAGTCACCAAGACGGCTCTCATACTTATCGATCAGGTCTTCCTTACGCTGAACTTTATCGTACTTATCCTGCTGATAATCATTCAGAAGGTTCATTGCACGGTTGACATTCTTACGAAGCTTCTTTGACATTCCGTTCATTGCACGGTGGCACTGTGCGATTGCAAGGGCCGGATAGTTAATAAGACGTTCTTCAAGAAGATCGAAGTCTGCCTCATCTTCCAGTTCTTCTGCACTGTCCTTAACAAGCATGCATACCAGTTTTTCGAGCTTCGGAATAAACGGGAACAGTACTACAACAGTAACCACACGGAATACCGTATTCAGTGCAGCGATCAGCACCGGTGTCATGATCGTGTCCATAAATCCGAAATGAATGATTGCATTCAGAGTATAGAAGATTACCGACCACATGATCAGACCAAAAAGGTCATTCATCAGATAAATGAGTGCTGTTCTCTTACCATTTTTATTTGCGCCGATTGCAGAGATCAGAACCGGACAGGCTGCACCGACACCGATACCAAGAACGATCGGGAACGCACTCGCAAATGTCAGGATTCCGGTTACAGAAAGTGCCTGTAATACACCGACTGTCGCAGATGCACTCTGCAGAACTGCTGTAAAAGCGATACCTACCAGGATACCTGCGATCGGATTAGAGAACATCGTCAGCATGTCAATAAAGACCGGACTTTCTCTTAACGGTGAAACTGCACCACTCATGGTCTGCATACCTGTCATAAGAATCGCAAAACCAAGCATGATATTTCCAATATTCTTATATACAGACCGTTTACTGAACATACGAAGAATAATACCAATGACTGCCACTATTGCTGAAATCGTTGCAGTAGAAAGAATACTTGCAATACCACTGGATCCCTGAATATAAGAAAGACAAAGAATCCATCCTGTGATACTGGTTCCGATGTTAGCTCCCATGACGATACCTATTGCCTGTTTCAGCTTCATCATACCGGAGTTTACAAAACCGATGACCATAACGGTAGTCGCTGATGAGGACTGAATAACACTGGTCACCGCAGTACCAAGCGCAACACCCTTCAGCGGTGTATTCGTCATACGGTACAGGAATGCCTCGAGTTTATTGCCGGCTACCAGCTTCAGGCCATCGCCCATCAGGGACATTCCGAATAAGAATAATGCTACTCCGGAGAGCAAAGATAGGATCATTGAAAATACTGCCATTTTTTTCTCCTCTGTGGCCATCCCGTCAGTTCTCCATCTCTTCCGGAACGGCTCCTTCTGTAAAGTATTTTTTTACATTTTCTTAATTTTGTTTTTTCTGTTTTTTAACATCATACGTATTCATTATGCCATATCAACGTCTCGATTACAATATTTGATTCCTTTGTATTAAAAAAAATATTTTTCTTTATAAAGAAATTATCTTTCTGTTTTATGTTATAATGGCACCAGAAAAGGAGGATGCACATGAATTTACAACTATTTCCCACTCTGAAAAACTATAACCTCCGCAATCTGCCGGGAGATATTTTTTCCGGATTCATCATTGCCGCAGTCTCTATCCCGATTTCCATGGGATATGCACAGATTTCGGGAATTCCTGCAGTATACGGATTATATGGTTCGGTCTTTCCGATCCTGTTTTTTGCTCTGTTTTCCACTTCAAAACATTTCATCTTCGGAGTAGATGCCGCACCTGCTGCAATTGTCGGCAGTGCCCTTTCCTCTCTCGGAATCATGGCCGAATCACCGGATGCCATGAAATATGTTCCGATGATAGCTCTTTTTGCCGGACTGTGGCTTTTACTTTTTTATTTTCTGCATGCAGACCGAATGGTTGATTTTATCTCTACTCCGGTCATGGGTGGCTTTATCAGCGGTATCTCCCTTACGATCATCCTGATGCAGATTCCAAAACTTATGGGAAGCAGTGCCGGTTCCGGAGAACTTCCCGAGCTTCTTCACCATATTTTTCTTGCCGCGCGTTCGATCAGTGTTCTCTCACTTGTCATGGGACTTGCAGCACTGCTTCTGATTCGTATTGGCAAAAAGCTTTTTCCAAAGTTTCCTATGTCTATAGTGATCATGGTACTGGGCATATTGTCTGCTACCTGTTTTCACGTACAGGATTACGGGGTGGTGCTTCTTCAGGCGGTTGATCCCAGACTTCCGACTTTACTTATCCCAGAATTCAGAGACGTTTCACTGATTCAGGCCGCCGGCCGGGGACTTATGGTTGCCGTCGTGATTATGGCAGAAACTCTGCTGGCTGAAAATAATTTTGCCTTCAAAAATGGATATAAATTAAATGACCGCCAGGAGATTCTCGCCTGCGCTGCCGGAAATATCTCTTCTGCGTTCGTCGGCTGTTGCCCGGTAAACGGAAGCATTTCCAGAACTTCCATGAACGAACAGTATGGTGGTTCCTCACAGGCTGTTTCTTTAACTGCCGGAATCGTTATGGCAATCCTGCTGTCCGGCTTTACCGGATTTATCGGATATCTTCCGGTTCCATTCCTTACTGCCATCGTTATTTCCGCCCTGATGGATGTTGTTGAAGTCCATCTGGCCGTGCGACTCTACAAAGTCAGCCGAAATGAGTTTTATATATTTATGGCAGCATGTGTCAGCGTGTTATTCCTCGGAACCATCTACGGTGTCGTGATCGGGATTCTGCTCTCCTTTGTCGCTGTCATTCTGAAGGCAACCAATCCGCCTCGCTCTTTCCGCGGCATTATTCCGGGAAAAGAAGCTTATTATGACCTTAGCCGTAACCTTCATGCCTATCCGATCCGCCATGTCGTGATCTATCGTTTCAGTGAAAACCTGTTTTTTGCCAACGTAAAAATCTTTCAGGAAGACCTGGAAAACAGTATCAAAGAAGATACGACTACCATGATCCTGGATGCGTCTTCCATCAACTCGATCGACATCACCGCTGCAGACCGGCTGGAAGCGATTGCCGCAAGCATGCAGAAACGTGGCATTCATTTTTATATCACGGAACATGCCTCCACGCTGAATGACCAGATGCGTGCTCTTGGAATCGGTCACCTGATCAAAGACGGATGCGTCCGTCGAACGATCCTTGCTGCCTTAAATGATGCCGGCATTCAGAAACCTTATGATCTGGAAATTCCGGAATCCGAAAAGAAACTGGCCGAGATCCGCAGTCAGGTCCATCTTCCTGCCGAAGAAGAAAATACGCTTGAAGAATTTTCCTGGGCTTTCGGAAACGACACGGTCGAAGAGCTTGAAAAAGCTACCCACCAGATCATCGAACATCTGCACCAGATGCCGGATGTGGAGCGTCTGTCCGCTGAAGGTCTGCAGGAGCTGCTCGAAAACTGGCATTCTCTTGGTGCACTGGATGAAGACGAAATTCTGCGGCGAATCGAATTACATATTGATGAGCTTCCGCAGGAACTTCACAAAGAACACCGCCATATTCTTGATCTTATCGAAAAACGTCGTTCACGGATCCGTGAAAAGATTCTGGAAGAACATCCGGAACTTTCCGCCCGCATCGAACAAAACCGAAAACGCCTGGAAGAACGACTGGAAAAACAGAATCCCGAAGCCATGCGTAAATGGAAAGAATGGAAAAAGAGAGAGCCTTAAACAGGTTCTCTCTTTTTCTTTCAGCCGTTTTTCACGGTCATACACTTCTTATTTATCTGATATAAATTCCATCTGTACCCAGATATGCACCTTCCGGGCAGGTTTCTTCTGCTGACTTTCTCAGTTCTGCAACCGCAGAATAATCTTCTTCCATCAGAGCATTCAGAAGTTTTCTTGAAATTCCAAGGCAAAGTTTCCGCTCATCCGGTTCCTGGTAATCTTCTGTAAAGTACGGCATTTCGATGGATACTTCTGCCCAGGAATCATACAGTCTCAGATTACTTCCTTTATCCAGAAACAGTTCACAGATTGGTCTGTAATAAGCCTTATAAAATGCTTCCTCGCTGAATTTCAGCTGCTCTCCTTCTGTATTCCCCTCCGGCTCCCGTAAGATTCCGCAAAGATAACCATGGTCATAATACGTCATGCAGACTGCAGCCAGGTCCGGTCGTACACCATTCACAGTCCCGATCGCTTTCAGCTGATCAGCACCTTTCTTCAAAGCCTGCTCCCTGTAGTTACTTCCGCCCTTTGCTTCCCAGACATTCCATACTTCTTCTTTCGGTCTGTAACCTATCATTTCCGGTCTCCATTCACTGGCAAAAAAATCAATAAATTCTTTATGGTCCGGTGTCTCAATCAGATTCAGATTTGTCAGATACTCTGATTCATATAAACGATGACTGATCATCTTTGTAAAAAACATTCCCATATAGTAGGAAATCACACTTTTTTCCGAAGAATCCAGATATGCGATTTTCTTTGATTTTTTCAACCGATCACCTTCTGTATCCAGTGCAGTTTCCACCAGAAAAAGCTTATACAAAAATTCCAGACGTTTTTTCTCCGGAAATGCTGCTGTCAGTCTCTGAATCGGCATTCCGCATGTAACGATTGCATGCAGTAATTCTTTATTTGTAAATTCCAGTTCGATCGTGTTATTGGT
>CAVBPN010000020.1:0-8700 GCA_963597235.1 bacterium | reverse complement strand
GGTCAATCCACTGTCACTGTCTTTTCCTTCTGTTTCCAGTGACATGGTATAAATCTTATCTTCTGTTAAAATCATTTCTTTTCTCCCTGCATTCCGCAAAAATTCTATTTTATTATATCATTTTCTTTTCGCCCTGTGCAATGAATTTTACAAAAAAATGGCTGGTCTCTCTCGAAACCAGCCGTAGTTCTCTATCATTATTTCATGTATGTCAGCAGCCACTGATATACCTTTGCCTGTCTTGTCTTATATGTACCTACCTGACCGCCAGAATCTGAAGCAAGTGCTTTATACACATTGATCAGGCTGACCAGTTTTGCAGTTTTTGCTAAAACTCGCGTAACAGCGCTGTATCCACCCTGATGACGGATATTGATAAACATTCCAACTGCCTGTGCATCGGTCACACCAAGGTTACGTATCTCTGTTTCATATTCCTCGATCTGCTTATACATCAGCTGATCCTGACACTTAATTCCAACATCTGTCTGAAGAAGTTTCACGATAACTCTCGCTCTCCAGGAACTCTTCGGGATCTTGTATTTTGCCCAGTTCTCATTACATACGGCTTTCCATACATAATGATTTCCTGTATCAATCTTATTCCACTCGGTCTCACCCATCGTCTCATGGATCAGTTTCAGAAGACGCTGTGCTTCGGTTCCATACCACTGTCCGGCACCGATCGTGATCGCATATTCTGTACTGCTGTTTGTATATGCCTCCGTGAAATCGCCATACTCCTGTTTCCCATATACCTGTCCGCCAGTCTCTACTGCATACAGAATTTTCTTCATAACATCTTTCTGAGCTGCCGTAAACTTACTGTTACTTCCGTTCGATGTGTTCGACGAAACTGCCTGTGTGGATGCAATATTACTCAGCTTTACTGCAGACATGTATTTTACATTTCCGCCTTTTTTATATGGACGGACTGCATATACATATTTTGTACTTGCATTTAAACCTGTATCTGCATAAGAAGTCAGATTTTTCGCCACATCAGCAACCAGCACCCATTTCCCGCCGGCTGCCCTTCTGTAGATACGGTAGCCGTCAGCTCTTGAGCTCTTCTTCCATGTCACCTTCATTGCAGAACTGGAAGATGCCTTGATCGTTGTCTTTACTGTTGCCGGACGTGTAGCTCCTGTTACCATGGTGTATTTACTGTAGACATATTTGCCATTTTCTTTACGGATCGCACGCACTGCATACTGGTATGGCTTACTTGATGTCAATCCCTTATTCGTATAGCTTGTCTTACTGGCACTGACTTTTTTTATCTTTTTAAATGCCTTCTTTGTCGATTCTCTTCTGTAGATCACATACCCCTGCGCAATCGGACATTTCTCCCAGCTGATTTTAAGTGCTGCATTACTGGAAGCCGCTATCTTAGCTGTCATAGTCACTTCACTGATACTGGTGGCTGCAGTCGAAGTGGTGTTATCTGTTGTATCTGCACTTACCGGAATCCCTGTTACAAATAATGCAGTCAGTATCATAAGAAGTGTCAGGCCTCTGGCAAAGCCTCTTTTGTACTTGTCTGTGTTATTCATGCTCTCATTCCCTTCCTTAAAATACAAAATAGCCTTTTTATATTTTAAGAAATAATTGAATAAAAAGCAAGCATTTTTTACGATTTTCTTAAATTTATTAATTTTTTCTTACATCACACATACCACAGCTTCTGTCATTCCTGCTCCGACAGAGTTTTTAGCGCTTCCTGAAGCTGATTGTCCTCTTCATGAGTGATTTCTGTTTTATTTAACAGTTCTGCCGCAAGTTTCACTTCAACATCCGGCTGGATTCCTACTTTATTAATAGAATTTCCCCTTGGTGTATAATAATTGGAAACGGTAAGCTTCACTGCACTTCCATCACTCAGCTGCCGCAGTTCCTGCACGACACCTTTTCCGTAAGTTGTCGTTCCGACAATTTTGCCGATTCCATAATCCTGTACTGCCCCGGCAAAAATCTCCGAAGCACTGGCACTGCTTTCATTCACAAGAACTGCCAGCGGCATATCCAGTTCGTTACTGCCATCACAGGTTTCTTCTTCTCTGTTTCCATATTTATCTTCGGTATAGACGATCAGTCCTTCCGGAAGGATTTCCCGCAGGATCTCGCAGACAGATGTCAGAAGGCCGCCCGGATTATCGCGAAGATCAATCACAAGTTTCTGCATTCCTTTTTCTTTCAGATCTGCAAAAGCATCTTTATACTGCTGCGGTGCAACACCTGTGAACTGCGTGATCTGTATATATCCGGTTTCATCATCCAGCATTTCACTGAACACTGCCGGAAGCTCCACATCCGTTACTTCCACGGTTATCTGAAGAGGCGTTTCTTCATTTTCTCTCTGTACCGTCAGAACAATATTTTTATCTTTATTTTCCCGAATCAGACTGACCACATCGGAAAGTTCCATATCGGTAACATCCGTATCATCGATTGCCGTGATCACGTCTCCGTCGATCAGACCGGCTTTCTTTCCTGAGCCGCCCTCATAGCACTCCGCAATCTGTACACCGCCATTTTTATTTTTCTGGATAGAAACTCCGATTCCCACATAGGAGCCATCTGTCGAGGCTGTTTCCTGTGCATATTCATCTGCCGTATAATACCGGGAATACACGTCTCCCAGCCCATAAACCAGACCTGCATAGATTCCCTCTGCCAGATTATCCTCATCAATATCTCCCAGGTATTCCTGATCGATCAGTTTCTCCAGATATTCTACTTTTTCCACATGTGCCGAATCAGCCAGAACACTTCCACTCTGTTTCTGGTGCACATAATTCAACCCGCCTGCTGCAAGTGCAGCAAGCAAAACTCCTGTTACAACTCCTGTCACATACTCTTTATGCTTCATCACGGCTGCCTTTCTTCTAATGATCTGATATAACTGATACCTACGAATTGTTTCGTGCCCTGAACTCCCACAATTCTTCCCCTCATTCACATATCGCGGGATTAGCATCCCTCTTTTATGCTCATTCTGGGGCGGGTCCCAAGGTCTTTTATCCATTTATGAGCAAACTCAAATGAATTCAGACCTTTTGACCCTAGTATCTAAATATAACATAAGCGGCACAGACTTTAAAGCCCATGCCGCTTTTAATTCTTTTTAATTCTTATTACGGATTATACTCTCAGATGTTTTCTTGTTGTAAGGAAACTTCCGATTAAACCGATTCCGATTCCAAGTGCCAGTCCGATCGGAAGAAGGATCTGATAAATCTGCCCTACCGGAATAAACGCAACCACGCCAGTAAGAACGCTGAATTTATTCAGAATGTACTCTACAACACTGTTATACAGGAAATACAGTGCTGTCAGCGGAATCGCCGCACCAATCACACCGAGGACAATACCTTCAAGAAGGAACGGTGCACGGACAAACCCATCCGTTGCTCCGATAAATTTCATGATTCCTATCTCTTCTTTACGAACAGAAATACCAACAGAAATCGTATTGCTGATCAGGAAGATAGAAATGATCAGAAGAAGTGCAATAATTACCATGGAGGCATAAGAAACCAGTTTATTAAAGCTTCCCAGTGTATTGGCTGCCTGTTCTGACTGATTTACTTCGCGAACATGATCCAGTCCCTGAATATAAGTTACCAGTTCTGTCTGTTTCTCGATCTGATTCAGGTATACATGATAATTTGAAGAATTGACAAGCGGGTTATCATCCTTAAATCCCTCTGCTGCATCAGATCCCTGGAAATATTTATCCTTAAAGTTTTCCCATGCCTGATCTGCGGATTCAAACTCAATTCTCTCAACTTCCGGACGTGCCTGTATCAGATTACCGACTTCCTGCATCTGTTCCTCAGTTGTTCCCTCATCAAAAAATACTGTAACCGGAACTTCCTGCTCTACTTTCTGTGCAATATTATCTACATTCGTTACCAGTGAATAAAATACTCCTACCAGAAAGATACAGGCTGCCATGGTCAGAATGGATGCGATTGAAAACATCCAGTTTCTTTTTATGTTTTTGATACCCTGTTTCAGGGTATACCAGATTGTACTAGGCCTCATGATATCCTCCTTCTTTCTCATCACTGACGATCACACCGTCATGCATGGTAACTACTCGTTTCTTCATCTGATTAACGATTTCTTTATTATGTGTTACCACAAGTACGGTCGTACCGCGCTCATTGATCTGTTCCAGAAGCTTCATGATCTCCTCAGAAGTCTTCGGATCCAGGTTTCCGGTCGGCTCATCGGCCAGAAGGATATCCGGACGATTGACAAGAGCTCTTGCCAGGGCAACTCTCTGCTGTTCACCACCTGAGAGTTCATCCGGGAAAGATTTATATTTTTCAGCAAGTCCGACTTCCTGAAGCACTTCCGGAACACGTCTGCGGATCACTCGTGTCGGTCTTCCGATCACGCGCTGTGCAAACGCAACATTTTCGTATACATTACGGTCTTTCAGAAGACGGAAGTCCTGAAATACTACGCCAAGTTTACGGCGATATTTCGCAACACGGCGGTGTTTCATCTTCTCCAGGCGCTCGCCGCTGACTATCATCTGTCCGCTTGTACTGTCAAGTTCTTTCATAAGAAGCTTTATCAGAGTAGATTTACCTGATCCACTGCTTCCTACTACAAAAACAAATTCTCCTTTATCTACGTGCAAATTTGCATGATTTACAGCCGGAAGGCCTTTACCATACGATTTTGTCACATCAATCAGATCGATCATCGTTTCCATATTGTCCTCCTCATTGTCCTCTATTCCATAAAAAGAGCTGCCAGCATCCCGGCAGCACTTTATTGCATCCTGCGGTATAGTTTATTAACATTTCGTAACAATGTTGTAACATATGTCATGTCGGAATGCAAGCATTTTTATTGAATTCACAAAAATTTCATATCAGAATTTCTCTTAATACTCAAGCGTCTCCATGTACTTCATGTAGCGCACGACCATCAGTGCAATCTTAAATGTGATCGCATCTTCAAATACACGAAGATCAAGTCCGGTACTCTTCTGGAGCTTATCCAGACGATAAACCAGTGTATTTCTGTGGATGTACAGCTGTCTGGATGTCTCTGATACATTCAGGCTGTTCTCAAAGAATTTATCAATAGTGACCAGAGTCTCTTCATCAAAATCATCCGGTGATTTATTCTCAAAGATTTCTTTGATAAACATCTTACACAGCGGAATTGGGAGCTGATAGATCAGACGACCGATTCCAAGAGAACTGTATGCGATAACATCTTTTTCTCCAAAGAAGATCTTACCGACATCAAGTGCCATTCTTGCTTCCTTATAGGAACGGGAAACCTCTTTCAGTTCATTTACGATCGTACCATATGCAATATGTGTCTCCTCATTCTGATTCAGACCAAGAGTATCCAGAATCGCATGAGCAAGCTTATCCATTTCCGGATAGCCCTCTCCTTCTTCCAGTTCCTTTACAATGATAATACTCTTCTCATCAACTGCAGTAATGAAGTCCTTGCTCTTGCCGCCAAAGAAGCTCTTTACGCTCTCCATAGAACTGTGGTCCTTCTCCTGCTGGAGTTCCAGAATCATAACTACACGGCGAACATCTGCATCAATATGAAGTTTCTTCGCACGATTATAAATATCTACCAGAAGCAGGTTATCAAGAAGGAGATTCTTAATAAAGCTGTCCTTGTCAAATCTTTCTTTATATGCCACGATCAGGTTCTGGATCTGGAACGCAGCAAGCTTTCCTACCATATAAGTATCCTCATCGTCACCATGCGCAACCAGTATATACTCCAGCTGATAGTCATCACAGACTTTAAAATACTGGAATCCCTTCACGAGCTGGCTGTCTGCCTGGGATTCCACAAACGCCTGTATATCCCCTGGTTCAATTGAAAAGTCTGCAAAAGTCGTTGCAAGGCTCTTCCCTTCTGTGTCAATAATGCAGAATTCTGTTCTGGATATTTCTTTTAATCCCTCTAGTGTATTCTGTAGTACCTGATTTGATATCATCTGCTTACATCCCTTCCCGCTTTTATGCGTATTTCTCCTTTTTCCCCATAGCTTTCCTTCGTTATGTGTTATTTTAATACAAAATCACCAAAAATAAAAGACCAAAACTTAATTTTATTGCGTTTTTTTGTGTATTTTTTCCTATTTTTCTATAAAACCTTCTCCATGAACCTCTCTCGCATCGCCGACAATGACAAACGCGTTCTCATCAATTTCATCAATTTTCTCTTTAAGCTGCACCAGTTCTTTCTTTCCAACCACGCAAAACAGCATCAGTTTATCCTCTCCGGAATACATTCCCCTGGCAGAAATCCCCGTAATTCCTCGATCAAGATCTTCCATGACCATTCTGGAAACTTCATCCGGTTTATCTGTGATAATATAAACAGCTTTGGAAAATTTCAGTCCTTCGATGATTCCATCTGATACCTTTGTAACAAGAAAAACGGCAATAATTGCATAAAGTGCACGCTCCACGCCAAATACATACATGCCGACCAGCACAACCGCTCCATCAATAAACTGCATGATCTGTGCAATAGAGTAATGTCTCAGATAATTCTGTACAATAGCTGCAAGAAGATCCGTTCCTCCCGTTGTTCCGCCCCCGAGAAACACAAAACCGATGCCAATTCCCTGCAGAATACCACCATATAACGCAACCAGAAGGAAATCTCCTGACAGTTTCCATGCCGGAAGGACTGCCAGCCATACAGTCAGTGACAGGTCTCCCAGAAGAGCCTTTTTCACAAATGGAACTCCCTTTATTTTTGCTGCGAGAAGAAATACCGGAACGTTTAAAACAAGGTTCGTTACCCAGAGTGGGATTCCATTTCCATATAAATTCTTTGTTCCTGCCTTTACCAAAATCGCAATACCGGAAAATCCTCCTGTTACCAGCCCTGCCGCATCAAAACAGGAAGTAATTGCGGTCGCCATCAAAGCGGTTCCAACGATAATCAGCAGATATTCCATATACCATGGTTTTTTGCCCGTAATCTTCATAAGTTCTCCTTTCTAATCTCCTGTCGCTGTACTGTGATAAAGTATCCCTTAACCCAAAAGAACGGGAACAGCGTATATCGGCTGTTTCCCGTTCTTAGTGTGCCCTATTTAGAAGGCATATTCGCAAATTTGATAAAATGATAACTCTCAACGATCTGGAAATACTTGATGATCCGCGGATACAGCGGTTCTGCTGCTTCTCCGAATTCTTCTTTCACCAGTTCTGCGATATCTGTCACAGTACGTTTCCCGTCGATCAAAGGCCAGATAAAAGTTCCCTGCGGATCCAGATGCACCCTGGTATACTGCGGTTTGTTGAATACTTTCTGCGCAATTTTATTGAACAGTCCTGTATTCTCCACATCCAGGATCACACGTCCTTTGATGTCCTTATGCCAGTGAAGTTCTTCGGACCTCACCGGAATCAGATCCAGATAGTTGATAGTCATATTTTGTTTTTTGCTTTTTTTATTCTGTTTCATCATCAGGCTTTTTTCTTTTTCCACAAGGAGAATTTCAACAGTGTCAGTATCATGATGATCATGAGTACAACACCACCAATGTTGCCAAGGTTAACAGAACTGGATACATCAAGACTGATGCCGGCAACTGCCAGAATGGCAAGTGCAATACCTACCAGCCCTTCACCGGCGATCATACCGGCACAGTACAGAGTACCGTCTGTAACCTGATCATTTTTGGTTTTCTCATCGACATTCTTTCTGCCATCCATCAACATGCGGACAACACCACCGATCATGATGGTTGCATTCAGATAGATCGGAAGATAGAGACCAATTGCGAATGGCATTACCGGAACTCTTAAGATTTCCATGCCAAGTGCAAGGAATACCCCGATGAATACAAGTGCCCATGGAAGATTGCCGCCCATGATACCTTCAACGATCATCTTCATCAGACCTGCCTGAGGAGCCGGAACTTCTGCTCCGCCGTATCCCCATGCTGCATCCAGAAGATAAAGGACTCCACCAATTGCAAGACCGGATGCCACAACACCGATCAGTTCACCGATCTGCTGTGTTTTAGGAGTTGCACCAAGAAGATATCCTGTCTTAAGGTCCTGGGAGGTATCACCTGCGATTGCTGCTATAATACAGATTACAGAACCAATTGCGATCGCTGCTTTCATACCGTCGATTCCAGTCTGACCGCTGCTCTTGATCACCATTGTGGAAATCAGAAGTGTGGCGATCGCCATACCTGAAACCGGGTTGTTGGAACTTCCGATCATACCTACCATACGGGAAGATACAGTTGCAAAGAAGAATCCAAAAACAACAATAAGAACTGCTCCGAGCGGATTAACCGGAATTGCCGGTACGGCCCAGATAACCACTACCATTGCAACAATACCGGTCAGAATAAAATTCATCGGAAGATCTCTGTCTGTTCTGGCTGTCCCCTTAGAAGATCCTCCCTTAAGATCCTTCATGGAATCACGGAATGTACTGATAATCAGCGGCAGAGATTTGATCAGAGAAATAATACCACCGGTAGCGATAGCACCTGCTCCGATATATTTAACATATTTGCTCCAGATCGCTGATGCACCGCCAGCTGCATACAGCTGTGAAATAGTCACACCCGGATCGGCCGGATACAGCCATGTGTCCGGACCAAAAAGACAGATCAGCGGGATGATAACCATCCATCCAACAAGTGAACCTACAAACATGAAG
>CAVBPN010000019.1:0-6405 GCA_963597235.1 bacterium | reverse complement strand
AAGTAGCAGTCTGCGATCCGGTTTATCCGGTATATGTGGATACAAACGTAATGGCAGGACGTACCGGAGAGTATAATAAAACAAACGAAAACTTTGATGGTGTGATCTATATGCCTTGTCTGGAAGAAAATGGATTTCTTCCGGAACTTCCGGCCGAGACACCAGATCTGATCTATCTCTGCTTCCCGAATAACCCAAGTGGTGCTGCTATCACAAAGGATAAATTGCAGGAATGGGTAGATTATGCAAACAAGAACGGCTCAGTCATCATTTATGATGCTGCATATGAGGCATATATCACAGAAGAAAATGTACCGCACAGTATCTACGAATGCGAAGGTGCACGTACCTGCGCGATCGAGCTTCGCAGTTTCTCAAAAAATGCCGGATTTACCGGTGTTCGTCTGGGATTCACTGTTGTACCGAAGGACCTGGTAAGAGAGGGTGTTGCGCTGCATGATCTCTGGGCAAGACGTCATGGAACAAAATTCAATGGTGCCCCATATATCGTACAGCGTGCAGGCGAAGCTGTTTATTCTCCGGAAGGAAAAGCACAGTTAAAAGAACAGGTTGCTTATTATATGAGAAATGCACATACGATCTATAATGGCCTGAAAGAAGCAGGATATTCGGTATCCGGCGGTGTAAACGCACCATATATCTGGCTGAAGACACCGAACAACATGAGCTCCTGGGAGTTCTTTGATTATCTCCTTGAAAATGCTCATGTCGTAGGAACTCCTGGTTCAGGATTTGGAGCACACGGAGAAGGATTCTTCCGTCTGACTGCATTTGGAAGTTATGAAAATACACTGGAAGCACTTCGCAGAATCAAAGCATTATAAAATTGTATAAAGAATAGCCGTGAAAAGCTTGAAAAGAGGTGGTTTTTGACAAACTGCCTCTTTTTCGTTGCTATTCAAAAAAATATACCGTATAATCGTAATGCATATATTTATTAAGAACGTAGCCGGATTTTATAAGAAATACAGCCGGATACCGGTCAAAGGAGCTGTAATAGATGTACATAGAAACAACCGAAAAATTGCTTGATTTTATAAAGAAAAGTCCAACCGCATTTCAGGCGGTGGATGAGATGCAGAAGAGGCTGGAAGAAAACGGATTTGAAACACTTTCAGAAAAAGAGCACTGGAAACTTGTTCCGGGAGGAAAGTATTTGGTAACAAGAAATCATTCTGCACTGATCGCATTCTGTATCCCGAAAGAGGATGCATGGACATTTCATATCATGGCAAGTCACAGTGACTCACCATCTTTTAAGATTAAAGAAAATCCGGAAATAAAAGTAGACAACAGTTATGTGAAACTGAATGTGGAAAAATACGGTGGAATGTTGATGGCACCGTGGTTTGACAGACCGCTTTCGGTTGCAGGAAGAGTGATTATCCGTGGAAACGACGGACTGGAAGAAAAACTGGTAAACATAGAGCGTGATCTGGTCATGATCCCGAATCTTGCCATTCATATGAATCGTGAAGCAAATAATGGCGTATCATATAATCCTCAAAAAGACATGTTGCCATTGCTTGCTGCTGAGAATACGGATCAGACGCTGCTGGAGATACTTGCAAAAGAAGCGGGTATAGAAAAAGAAGACATAATCAGCCATGACCTGTTTTTGTACAATCGTATGTCGGGAACGATCTGGGGAGCTGACAATGAATTCGTATCATCAGCTCGCCTGGATGATCTGCAGTGTGCATTTGCATCCATGGAAGGACTGCTTCGCGCAGAGAACAGAAAGTCAATTGCAGTTCATTGTGTGATGGATAATGAAGAAGTAGGAAGCGGTACCAAGCAGGGGGCTGCATCTACATTCCTGAAGGATACACTGCTTCGCATCAATATGGGACTTGGAAGAACATACGAAGAATATCTGATGACACTGGCGGGAAGTTTTATGGTTTCAGCGGATAATGCGCATGCATTACATCCAAATTATGCAGATAAGACGGATCCGACGAATCATCCTGTTCTGAATAAGGGGATCGTCATCAAATTTAATGCAAACCAGAAATACTGTACAGATGCAGTGTCGGCAGCAGAATTTAAAGAACTGTGTACAAGAGCAGATGTGCCGTACCAGACATTTGTCAATCGGTCTGACATTGCAGGTGGTTCCACACTTGGAAATATTTCGAATACACAGGTTCCGATGAATACGGTGGATATCGGACTTCCGCAGCTAGCCATGCATTCGCCATATGAGACTGCTGGTGTGAAAGATACAGAGTATCTGATCAAAGCAGCGGCAGAGCTTTTTGCATAAAAATCAGACATAAAGAAAAGAAGGACAGAATGATGAGCGATAAGAAAGCAGTTTTTTTTGATGCAGATGGGACAATCTGTGATATGGAAAAAGGAGTACCGGACAGTGCGATAGAATCTATTAAAAAGTTGATCGAGAATGGACATCAGGCCTGGCTGTGTACGGGAAGAAGCCGTGCATTTGTGCCGTGGTATCTGGAACAGATCCCATTTACGGGAATGATCAGCGCGTGCGGCGCAACGATCGAAAAAGACGGAAAAAGACTTTACAATAATGAGATGACACCAGAAGTGGCAGAGGAATCCGTAAAAATACTTCGTAAATATGGTCTGGTCCCTGTCATGGAGGGCGCTGATTATATGTATTATGATAAAGATGAATATACGACAGAGGTCAACTGGTATACAGATCTCATTACGGAGGCACTTGGACCGAAATGGAGACCAATCAGAGGAAACGAGCATACTATGCACATCAATAAAATCAGTGCAAAAATGCAGGATGGATGCAATGCAGATCAGGCTTGCAGAGAATTGTCACAGTATTATGACATCATTCATCATGAAAACAATGATTTTGTCGGAACGACGATCGAACTGGTTCCGAAGGGATGTAATAAGGCTGTTGGAATCGCAGCGGTGTGCAGAATCTTTGGCATTGACTGGGAAGATACGGTGGTCTTTGGTGACAGCAATAATGACCTTTCCATGTTTGAATATGCGGCAACAAAAGTGGCTATGGGAAATGGTTCCCCTAAGATCCGGGAACTGGCAGACTATGTTACCACGGATATGTTCCACTATGGAATCCGAAACGGACTTACAAAATTAGGACTTATCTGATCAGAAAGAATCAGAATAGTAACAATTTATACAGAGGGAGAGATTATGAAGTACGGAAAAATAAGATTAGAGGATGGCAACTTTATTTTTTCCAAACATATGATGATGAATTATCTTCCGTGTAAAGATATCATCTGGGCATATAAAAGAAAAGAAGGTGTGGAAGGCGGCGCTCAGAAACAGTACAGCACCAGTTCTCTGGTGATCATTACACGGCGAAAAAAGAGATATCAGTTTGAGATGACGGACAGGGAAATTCAGAACTGCATGCAGCTTATGAAAGCACTGAATCCCAAAATGGTAACGGGATTTCCGCAGGGCAGCAGGATCCTTATGCAGAGTCTTCTGAATACAAGAGACCTTGGAGCTTTGGAGACAGAAGACGGAAGACATATCCTGCCAAAACGCCTTCTGCGAAGCGGAAGTCTTTACCATATATCTATCAGTGATCAGGATATGCTGATGAATGAATATCATTTATCGACGGTTGTGGATTTCCGGACGCGGATGGAATGCTTGGAAAAGCCGGATACGATCATGGAAGGTGTGCAGTATCATGAAATACCGATTGTTGATGAAGAGACTCTGGGGATTACCAGATCCGGAGGCCTGGCAGAAATTCTGAAGAATTTTAAGGAAACACCGGAAGAATTTATGCTGAAACAATATGAATCACTGGTACATGATGAATACAGTATCAAACAGTATGCACGTTTTCTGGATGTTCTTCTGCATCAGAATGAGGGCGCGGTGCTCTGGCACTGCAGCGCAGGTAAAGACCGTGTCGGCGTGGGAACTGCACTTCTTCTGTGTGCGTTAGGTGTGCCGAAGAAAACGATCTACGAGGATTTTATGAAGACGAACATGTATCTGGATAAAGAAATGGAATACATGATCCGCTTCCTTGAGACGAAAATGATCGTTGACAATGCAGTTATGGATAAAATCCGTCTTCTCTATAAAGTGAAAGAAGAATACCTGGATACGGTGTTCGATACAATAAAAAGAGACTATGGATCTATGGACATGTTCATGAAAAAGGCACTTTATATGAATCCGAAAAACATCGAAGTCCTCCGGAAAAAATATCTTGTATAAAAATACAAAAAATGTCAAAAAAATGCAATGTATACAAAATTTTTCGTTGACAAACGATTTAATGTTGCTATAATAAAAAACATGCAAACAATTTTACAATGGAATTGTTTACAAGATTAAAGTGTTGAAAGAATTACTGATCACAGTAATTGAAAGCAGGTGCGTTATGCAGAAGAGAATTTTGTCCCTGTTAGTAGATAACACTGCTGGTGTACTGAGCCGTATTTCCGGTCTGTTCAGCCGCAGAGGTTATAATATTGACAGCCTGACAGTCGGCGTGACTGCGGATGAACGTTATTCCAGAATGACTGTTGTATGCAGTGGAGATTCCATGATTCTGGAACAGATTACAAAACAGCTTGCGAAGCTGGTTGATGTAAGAGATATTAAGGTTCTTGAACCTGATAACAGTGTAAGCAGAGAACTTGTTCTTGTAAAAGTTGCTGCAAGACCGGATCAGCGAGAGGGAATCATTTCTATTGCAAATATTTTCCGTGCCAATGTTATTGATGTTGGTAAGACTTCTCTGGTCATTGAGATGACAGGAAGTAAGAGTAAGCTTGGTGCTTTTATTGACCTTCTTGGTGAATATGAGATACTTGAGCTTGCAAGAACTGGTATTACAGGACTTTCCAGAGGTGCCAGCGATGTAAAATTCCTGTAGGGATTTTTACATATACTTATTAAGTTTGCTAAGGGGTATAGCCCTTTAACGATAAATATTATTTTACAAATAGCTTAGGAGGAAACAAAGATGGCAAACAGGATTTTTTACCAGGAAGACTGTAATTTAGGATTACTGGATGGTAAGACCATTGCGATTATTGGCTATGGCAGCCAGGGACATGCACATGCACTTAACTTAAAAGAGTCAGGTTGCAATGTCATTATTGGTCTGTATGAAGGAAGTAAGTCCTGGAAGAGAGCCGAAGAGCAGGGCTTTAAAGTATATACAGCAGCAGAAGCAGCAAAACAGGCTGACATCATCATGATTCTGATCAACGATGAAAAACAGGCTAAACTTTACAAAGAAGACATCGAGCCAAACCTTGAAGAAGGTAACATGCTGATGTTTGCTCATGGTTTCAACATTCATTTCGGAACAATCGTACCGCCAAAATATGTTGACGTTACAATGATCGCTCCTAAAGGACCTGGACACACAGTAAGAAGCGAATATCAGGCAGGAAAAGGTGTTCCGTGTCTGGTTGCTGTTGAACAGGACTACACAGGAAAAGCTCTTGACAGAGCACTTGCTTATGGTCTTGGAATCGGCGGAGCAAGAGCTGGTGTTCTTGAGACAACATTCCGTACAGAAACAGAAACAGACCTCTTCGGAGAGCAGGCAGTACTTTGCGGTGGTGTATGCGCACTGATGCAGGCTGGTTTCGAAACACTTTGCGAAGCTGGATATGACCCGAGAAATGCATACTTCGAATGTATCCATGAAATGAAACTGATCGTAGACCTGATCTATCAGTCAGGATTCGCTGGAATGAGATATTCTATCTCCAACACAGCTGAATACGGTGATTACATCACAGGACCGAAGATCATCACAGCAGAAACAAAGAAAGCTATGAAACAGATCCTGACAGATATCCAGGATGGTACATTTGCAAAAGAATTCCTGGTTGATATGTCTGACGCCGGAAAACAGGTTCACTTCAAAGCAATGAGAAAACTTGCTGCTGAACATCCGTCAGAAAAAGTTGGCGAAGAAATTCGTAAACTGTACAGCTGGAATGGCGAAGACAAACTGATTAATAACTAAGTAAATTTCCGTAGTGAAATTTACGCTACTCAAACGTAGTGTAACGGAGTTTGAGGTTCAATAACGCTCTTCAAATGGAGCAAAGCGGAATTTGAAGTTCCACAATTACGATACCCAAACGTAACATAGTGGAGTTTGGGGTTCCCGTATTGAATACGATTACAGAAACGGCATGTTCGATTTTAGTTGGACATGTCGTTTTTTGTTATATTCTCCTGTCAGAATATGACGAACGAATTTCGTTGACATTTAGCGTCTGAGAGCATAAGATAAAGTCATCTTAAGACAATCTTTTTTATCAATTCATGCAGATCTGCAAACAATCCAATTTAGTTTTATCAGAAAACAGGAAAGGAGAAATATGAAAACGGCAGAAAAAGCCGGAAGAATTTTGTTTACAC
>CAVBPN010000018.1:0-10613 GCA_963597235.1 bacterium | reverse complement strand
TCCCTGCATCTGCTCCGGTGCAGCATATCCTCTGGTTCCTTTTGTTTCTTTATACGAAGCGCTGTAAGAAAAAACAGCACTCCCAAAATCTACCAGATACAGACGTTTCTGGGCTGTCAGTATCAGATTGGCAGGTTTCAGATCACCATAATAGACGGCAGGTTTTCTGGAATGAAGATATTCCAGTACCTGCAGAATTCCGTCTCCTGTATGAAGGATTTCCTCTAGTGAAAAGACATGACCTTCCTGCAGATATTGTTCAAGAGATTTTCCCCGTATGTATTCCATGATTATGTAGCAGTGTTCCTCCCGTTCAGCATAATCAAGCATTTTAGGAAGAAAAGGATGCTCCAGAAGCTGAAGCATCCTGGCCTCTCTTCGGTTGGTAACAGGAAGCTCTTTTACAGCACGGAAAATACCGAGTTCAAGATCTCGGGCAAGGTACATGGAACCTTCACCACCTGCGCCAATATGTTCGACGATGCAGTAACGGCCTTTTAGTATGATTCCGGTTAGATCGATAGAAATCGCTCCTTTCTTTTTCTTTATTCTTTTTCTTTTGTAAAAGGGAATGTGCCTGGGGAATTCCAGGCAGAGAATTTTTACTTTTGTTAAGTAAGTATAGCATAAAAAGAAGTATCTTTTTATAAATTTTTTCTAAAAAAACACCCCATTTCCTTATATAGAAAACAGGGTGTAATTATTTCACATGCGATCCGGGGCGGAGAAGCCGAGGAGGTCGATGCTTGTTTCGAGGATTTCTTTTGTGAGGCCGAGGAGTTTCAGGAAGGATTCTTTCTGTGCCTGATCTTCTTCGCTGAGGATCTTGGTCTCATGGTAGAAGCTGTTGAATGCGTTGGATACTTCGTAAATGTATGCGCAGATCTTATGTGGTGCTTTTTCTTCGAATGCGTTCTCGATGGTGCTTCCGAATTTTGTCAGTTCCAGCATAAGGTTTTTCTGGCTTGCATTAACAGCCGGAAGGATCTCTCCTGCCTCAAGGTTTCCGCCTTCTTCTTTATAGCGGTTGAGGATGGATTTAATACGAACGATCGTGTACAGGATATACGGGCCTGTGTTTCCTTCAAAGGAAGTGAAACGGTCAATATCAAATACATAATCTTTGGTTGCCTGGTTGGACAGATCACCGTATTTAATTGCGGAAAGTCCTACGATCTCTGCTGTTTCTTTTGCATCCTGATCTTTCACGCTTCTGTTCTCAACGATTTTATGGAACATCTCTTCATCGATATCTGCGATGAGATTTTCCAGACGCATAACGCCGCCTTCTCTTGTCTTGAACGGTTTTCCGTCTTTTCCATTCATGGTACCGAATCCAAGGAAGGAAAGTTCTGTCTCAGGTTTTACAAGACCGGTCTTTCTTGCGCAGCGGAACACCTGAATGAAGTGAAGTTCCTGACGTTTATCTACTACATAAAGGATCTCATCCGGATCAAACAGTTTCACGCGCTCTACGATCGTTGCGAGGTCTGTTGTTGTATACAGAGAAGCTCCGTCTGATTTCAGAAGCATACATGGCGGAATTTCTTTTGTATCGGATTCTTCTTTAACATCGACTACCAGTGCACCCTGATCTTCGTATGCAAATCCCTGATCTTTCATCTTCTGCACCATATCCGGGATATACGGCTGTGCATCGGATTCTTTTTTCCACAGATCAAAAGATACATTCAGGTTTGCATAGTTTCTCTTAAGGTCTGTAACAGAAACCTGCATGATATGGTTCCAGAGAGCCATGTATCCAGGTTTGCCCTGTTGAAGCTGATGTGTTGCTTCAAGAGCTTCGTTACGATACTCTTCATCTTCTTTTGATTTACCACTTGCACATGGATAGATTTCTTCCAGTTCGCTGATGGTAAACGGAGCTTCCTTCGGATATTCTCCTTCATAAGTATCATCAAAATAAACCAGTTCCGGTTTACGGTGTTTCAGTTCTGTGATGATCAGTCCCATCTGAAGACCCCAGTCTCCAAGATGTACGTCACCGATCACTTTATGTCCGACATAACGTCCGATACGCTTAATGCTCTCACCGATGATTGCAGAACGAAGATGTCCTACATGAAGCGGTTTTGCCACATTCGGTCCGCCGTAGTCGATAATGATCGTCTTCGGCTGTTCAGCAGCCTTTACTGAAAATTTCGGATCAGCTGCCATTTCTTTCAGATAATCTGCAAGAAATTCTTCTTTCACTTTCAGGTTAATAAATCCCGGTTTTACAACTTCTGCCATAGCAAAGATCTGGCTGTCTTTCAGATGTGCAACTACATCATCCGCAATCATAAACGGAGCTTTTTTATATGCTTTAGCTCCTGCCATAGCTCCGTTACACTGAAATTCACATAAGTCCGGTCTGTTGGATACAGTAGCTTTACCGTATTCCGGGTTATATCCGGCTTTCTCAAAAGCAGAAGCAAGTTCTTCTGCCATTAATTCCATAAGTTTTTTCATTTTTCTGACTCCTTATTTATACAGTTACTTTCTTTGAGCAGGCAACAGCAAGTGCACCATGTCCGATATGGCATGCAACACTTAAGGAAAGCGGATCCATATGGATATCCATTCCTGGGAATGCTGCCTGAACTTCTTTCTTAAATTCTTCTGCTTCTTCTTTATTTCCTGTGTAAGCCATCTGTAGGCACATCTCACCGGCCTCTGCATATTTCTTAAAACGATTCTCCCAGTCTTCCTGCATTGCCTTCATCATGACTCTCTTCGCCTGTTTCTTACCTCTTACCTTTGCGTAAGCATCCAGCTTTTCACCCTGGATCTGAAGGACCGGCTTCAGATTCAGTACGGTTCCGATCGCTGCTGCCGCCGGCGTGATTCTTCCACCTTTTTTCAGATATTTCAGAGTCTCAAGAGTAATATAAATACTGGATTCCATTTTCTCTGCTTCCAGTCTTTCCTTAATCTCTGCAGCACTCTTTCCTGCATCTCGAAGTGCAAGTGCATCCAGAACAGACTGTCTCTGAGTAACAGAAATTCTCTGATTATTGACAACCTGAACCTTACCATCGTAATCGTTTGAAAGCATAGTCGCTGTGTCGCAGGCAGCACTCAGACCACTGGACATCGGAATATGTACGATTTCATCATACTCCTTCAGAAGATTGTCCCATAATCCACAGACTTCAGCCGGACTTGGCTGAGAAGTGGAGATTGGCTCATCGTTCTTCAGTTTCTCATAAAAGTCTTCCTGAGAAAGAGTGATTCCTTCCAGATACATTACGTCATTAATATAAAAAGGCATCGGCAGAACAGAGACTCCCAGTTTTCTTCCCTCATCCTGCGTAATACCGCTGTTGCTGTCTGTTACAATCGCAATTTTTCCCATATTGCATCTCCTCATGTATTTTACTTTATATATAGCATTCTCCTGGTCTTGTTGTTCTTCATTAAACTGTCTGCTATATATCGCTGAAATCATTGCATATTGTTTATAGTTTAGCACATTTTTTTCTGTATCTCAATTAAAATATCAAAAAGTACCTGCGTTGGTCAAAAAAAGAGACCGGAATCTATCTCTGTCTGAGATAAATTCCAGCCTCTTTCATAAAAAGCAACTGCTTCTTTTATTCACTTCGAAGCGCATCTATCGGATTAAGATCCGCAGCCTTTACAGATGGCAGTAGTCCGAAGATTACACCGATCAGCATAGAAAACAGCACGGAGCCAATGATTGCCGGAATACTGATTGCAGTAGGCGCCCCCGACAATTCAGAGACGACTTTGGAAAGCGCAATTCCGACAATAACGCCGATCACACCGCCAATACTCGTCAGCATGGAAGCTTCCGTCAAAAACTGGAACAGAATTACTTTCTTTCTTGCTCCGATCGCTTTCTTAAGACCTATCTCACTGGTTCGCTCTGTAACAGATACCAGCATGATGTTCATAACACCGATACCACCAACCAGCAGGGAAATACTTGCGATCCAGATCAGCTGTGTATTCGTGCTCTCACTGAGTTTCTGCAGATTCTTAACCTGCTGCATGACATCGTCTGCCTTATATTTATATTTCGATGTATTTGTATTGATCCCCTGATTCATAACATCCGCTGCTGCATTTCCTGCAGAGCTCATATTATCTGTTGAATCCGCTCTGATCACGGCATTCTCAGGCTCATCAAACTTAAACGCCATCGGCCAGCATTTATTCGGAATAAGGACTGTTCCCATGATTGTCTGGTAATACTGGTTGTATTCATCGATCGTTTTGATATTCGGCTGATAATCATCGCTCTGTTCTACCACACCAACGACCGTAAACGGCTCTGAACCAATCTCGATCGTTTTACCTACCGGATTCTCCCCAGAAAAAAGGTTATCCGCAACGTTGCTGTCCACCAGTACAACCTTTCGCAGTTCATCATAATCCTTCTGAATAAAACCACGGCCGGATCTTACCATATATCCGCAGGTATCCAGATAATTCGAATCAATTCCATAAATGCTTCCGCCCTGGAAACTTGTATTCTCATAATATACGCTGCTGGTATATGTACGGCTGTAAAAGAATGTTGCGTTCTCTACATGATCCAGATTCATGACATCTTCTTTCTGCTGATCTGAAAGAAGCGGAGGTTCCGTTCCATCCGTCATTCCATATTCCGGATCATAATCACTGTCACCATAATTCAGGCTTACCGAAACTGTATTATTTCCCGCACCGATCAGGTCTTCTTTAATCTGTTCGCTCGTTCCCTTGATCGTAGAAACGATCGCAATGATCGATGCGATACCGATAATGATACCCAGCATTGTCAGAAAAGATCGCATTTTATGAGACCAGATTCCCTGAATGGATATCCTCAAATTTTCAAGCATAGAATACCACCTTTCTAATATCCGTACATCTCACTGGATGAGACTTCGTTCGTCTTCGCGCCTTCTTTAACGGTATCTCCATACGGAAATGCAATCTTGTCATCCCTGGTAATTCCACCTGTTACCAGCACACTGTATCCACCATTGACGTTACCACCAACAGAAAGTACCTGTTTCTTCAGTACACCGTTGTCATCTTTATATACATAGCTGACTCCATTCTCAGAACGTACAAACGCTTTGTCAAGAACGATTCCCTTACTCTCGGCACTGTTTGTCAGTGAGATTGTAAGCCAGTCCTCATCGGATACGTTTACTGTCTTATCCGGAATCGTTGCTGTATATGTATAATAAGATACATTTGGGTTTCCACTGCCATAGTAACTGTCGCTGGAAACCGGATACTCGGACACATCAATGACTTCTGCCTCAAAATCACCGTTCTGGCTGGAACAGTTCAGGATTGTACCCTCTTTTACCTGGTCCAGCATCAGTTCACTGACGGTTCCCTTCACGTAATATCCTTCTTTACTCTTGATCGTCATAAACGAATCTCCGTCAGACGCTCCGGTCACCGGATCACCTACTTTTGTAACTGTTCCGTCCAGTTTACTGTATATCACTTCTTTTTTTACTTTTTTCTCCAGCTTTTCGATATTCAGTTTACTTTCTCTGATATCCAGCTTCAGACTGTCGATCTTTGTCTGTTGGATCTTGATTGCTTCCTCACGGGAGATGGAAGCAGAACCATCATCATCTCCGCCTCCGTCATAACCGCCATCTCCGCCGTTATCATCCGGAGTTTCATTATCATAATGAGAAGCGCCATCCAGCGAAAACTCAACTTCGGCATTATCGGTTACCATTTTTTCCAGCAGGCCTCCATCTACAAGATAATAGCCTGTGCAGGATTCCTTTCGATTTAACGGATTTGATATGGTATCGTTCTGATGAAATTCAAGCTGATACCAGTATCCTTCTCTTCCAGGCTCTTTCGTTCCGTCAGCCTGAAAAGCTGCCATTTTATTCAGAAAAGCACCTGTTGTGATTACGTAACCTTTCGCAGAACTGCAGAGGAATACATACGGATCATCTTCTGTACCTGTTCCGGTATATGGTTCTGTATCTTTATCCAGAATCTGATAAAATGTCGGATTCCCATCCGTCACATTGTCATCTGTCGTATCCGGTTCTGTATCTTCAATATCTATCTCATCTGTAAAATCGGCACCGGACTCATCCTGTGATGGATCTGATGGTTCCGGAGTAATTGTTGTCTCTGCATCATTTCCTGACGAATCTGTATCGGCAAAATCAATGTTCACATCAACTTCACTGCTGTCTGCTGCTTCCGTATTTTCACCATCTGTACTCTCTGATCCGTTATCGACACTCTGTGCGTCTCCTGTGCCAGCTGATTCTGCTCCTGCTGATTCCGTATCGACAGATTCATTATCCGCACCTGCCATCTCTACTGCCGCAGCCAGAACAGGATGAACAGCAGCTGCCAGATAATTGCCATTTATACTTCCGTCCAGAGATGCTGTTTCATCTCCACTGTCATCCATTCCACTGCTTGTATCCGTATCATCTGTACTGGATGAAGTGTCCAGAGCCTCTCCATCACTTTCTTCTATCTTACCGCCATTTTTCAGGCTGTTCAGACGATTGATTGCTTTATTTAAGTCCTGCTCCTGCTGCTGTTGTTTCAGCTTCGCAATATTCAGTTCCATCTGTACAAGCGTCATATCAAAGGACATCAGCTGATCGCCCTTTTTAACGGAATCCCCTTTTGATACGTAGACTTCTTTAATGATCATGTCTTTATCTACACTGACATTCTGTACGGCACTTGTCACGATATTACCTTCGAGATTTGTATCATCCATATAATACTGTCCGGCCAGACTGTCTACGCTGACAACAGACACCGTTTTCTGATGAGATTTCTTATAATAGACCGCCCCGCCTGCAGACCCGCCAACGACAAGAGCCGCAATCAGGACGCCTATGATAATTTTTTTCTTCATGAATTACTTCACCTCTTTTTCCTTCAGCTCCCCATCGCGAATCGTCACAACTCGTTTTGCATGTGCTGCAATGTCCGGATCATGGGTGATCATAAGGACAGTAACCCCCTCATCATTCAGTTTCTGAAAGAGCTCCATGACCTGAGCTCCTGATTTACTGTCAAGTGCTCCTGTCGGCTCATCTGCCAGAAGGAGTTTTGGATTATTAACAATTGCTCTTGCAATCGCAACTCGCTGCATCTGTCCACCGGAAAGCTGGTTTGGCTGAAAATCCACACGATCGGCAAGTCCGACTCTTTCCAGAGCTTTTCTTGCACGTTCCCTTCTTTCCTTTTTTGGAACTTTTGCATAATTTAAGGGAAGTTCTACATTTGCAATCGCAGACTGTCTCGGCAGCAGATGAAAGCTCTGAAATACAAAGCCAATCTTATTCAGTCGGATATCTGACATCTCATTTTCGGAACGCTTAAGGATATCCTGCCCGTCCAGAAGAAAGGTTCCTTCTGTAGGCTTATCCAGACAGCCAATGATATTCATAAGTGTAGTCTTTCCGGAACCGGACGGTCCCATGATAGCCACATATTCGCCCTCTTCCATGGAAAAGTTAACATTCTTCAGGACCGGCACACTCATCTTTCCCTGCTGATAATTTTTATAGATTCCCTTTATTTCCAAAATCATTGTGCTTCCTCCGTATCCTCCTCTACCGGCATAAGATTATCATCCAGTATCTCATCCGAATCGGAACTTCCGTCGGTCATATCAATAGATTCATCCGTGAAATCTTCGTTTGACGAACTGTCGTCTATAACACTGTCGTCGTACGCTTCCGGAGCATCAATAACTGTTCCGTCATCGCTCATTTCATAAGAATCAACGCCTTCTGTATCTGTTTCGTTCGGAAGAGAATCCTCACTGAAACTGCTGTCATCCAGAGGCTCCATATCTACACTCTCTGTATCCATGGCTTCTTCGATATTCGTCGTAGTTGACATCCCCTCTTCTAATACATCAGACGGATATGCAATGCAGTCATCTTTTGAAAGACCATCGGCAATTTCGTATTCTCCAAGGTCTTCATCATACTGTCCGAGGATCACACTTCGTCTCTCCAGCTTACCTTTCGAATCTGCCGCCCATACATACGGGCTGTCTGTATCTGCATCAACAATATAAACCTCATTCAGCCAGATTCCTGCTTTCTCTGTATCCTGACCTTCATCCATCTCAATATAGACATGCTGTCCGAGCATCAGTCCATCAGAAGAATCAAGATTTACATAAAACGGATATGTACTGGTACTGGTCTGTGAATCACTGCTGTCCGTCATTCCGTAAAAACTACTGCTGTTGTTACTGGAAGACGCACTGTCTTTATCAATCGTTCCCATCGTTCCCTTCCATGTCTGACTGCTGTCCACACGGGAACGGATGATCACCGGCCCACCCTCGATGATACTGTTTACATTTAATTCATTTACAGTACCTTTTATACGGTATGCACCGGTACTTAAGATCGTGATAAATGCATTACTGCTTCCGCTGCTGCCGTCTCCATAGGAAGAATCATAAGAAGAATCGTCTGCTGAACTGTCGTCTACACTGCTGCTGTCATCTGTTGTGAGTTTCGATGTGTCGATTTTCTGAATCACACCATCAATCGAACTGCGCACCTCCGTATTTCCTGTTGCACTCTGCAGTTTATCGATTTCAGCCTGCTTACTCTTCTGGCTGTATTCATTTTTCTTAAGATTCATCTTATTCGTCTCAATCTCGATCGTATAAGAGAGCTGATTATCCTCTTCCAGCATACACCAGCCGCACCGCTGCCAATTATCAATATCCCGAGAAGGATCAAAATACGCTTTTTCATAAATCTGTGTTTCCTCCTGTCAGTCCAGACATTCCTGTTCACATTATCATATCTGGTCTTTATGGTACACCATTCATGTGTTTACTCTGTAAAAGTTACTTTATAACTTATATATCATATCAGATTACGCCTGAAAATAAAAGAGCCGGACAAAATCCGACCGTTTTTCACAGTATTTTCATAATTATCCGCACCTGGATAAAGCCTCCGTTTTTTGACTTTTCCATGCTTATCTGATAAAATAGAATGGATTATTTTGGAAAGGAAAGATACCTATGAAGATTGCAAAAGGTATGCTGTCATTACTGCTGATTATCCTGGCTGTCACATGTCTGACCGGCTGTTCCCACGTGGATAAAACAGATGTACAGGCAGTTATCACAAACGAGCTGGATCTGCTGAAAAATCTGGACTCAGATACAACCCTGAAATATGTATCCTACAAAGAAATTTTCCCCGATGCCACAAAAGAAACAGAGCTTTCAAATGAAGTAAACGAAGTTTTTTCTCTCTTCTTCCAGAATTTTGATTATGAAATTCTGAGTGTTAACGTCGACGATGATAAAAAAGAAGCCACAGCTTCCCTTCGCTTATCTACAATAGATGCAGGCTCACTTGCAAAAGATTACGGCGAAGCCTCTCTGAAAAATGCGATACTGAAAGCAGCTGCCAGCGAAGAACAAACTACAGAAGAAACCACTGATTCCCTGGAAGAACGCTATCTGCTGCTGGACCTGCTTCTCAGTAATAACAAATACAGTACGGTAGAACGTGACTGTACCATAAAGCTTCACAATAAGGGAAACGATGACGAAAAAGATGAATGGGAGATCATACGTTCACATTCTCTGGAAAATGATCTTGTCGGCGGTCTGATGACCTATCTGTCTGATAACACTCTCCTCTCCCCGGAGGAAACCCTGACCGTCTATCTGAACACCCTCAAAACGATGAATACCGAACAAATGGGAAATTATCTTGGCATCGAAAGCCTGTTCAATACTTCCGATACGGATAAAAACTCCATCGCAACTGCCCTGGTAGAGCTTTTCCATAAAACTTTTGATTTCAGCATTACCAGCTGTGATGAAGAAAGTTATAATGCAACGATTCAGACTGAGATCACTACTTTTGACAGCAATGCGATCCTTACCTCCTACCAGAACGAAGTGGATACATATTTAAGTTCTGCGGATGCTGTAATTGATGGTTCTGTCAAACGCTATGAAAAATCTATGCAGCTGCTTCTCTCAAAGATTGAATCCAATACTGCAACCGTGCAGACTGCTGCCGTCTTCCATCTGACCAACGATGGCGTTTCCTGGAAACTTCAGGACAGCAATGCCGAGATCGGAAATGCGATTTTTGGTACTTTAAGCAGTTCGCCTGTATCCGAAGAATCGACAGCTATCTCTGATTCCGCCGAATAAAAGCTTATACTTCAAAACGGCTGCCCCACACGGGACAGCCGTTTTTTATATCTGTAACCTGTTCGTTACTCTTATTCTTCTGTTGTTTCTTCTGATTCTTCCTTAGCTGTTTCAAGTCCAAGTTCTTCAAGCTGCTGTGCGCTTACTACACTCGGTGATTCTGTCATCAGGCAGGACGCATCTTTTACCTTCGGGAATGCGATGACGTCACGGATACTGTCAACTTTTGCCATCAGCATTACAAGACGATCTAGTCCGTAAGCCAGTCCAGCGTGAGGCGGAACTCCGTATTTGAATGCATTCAGAAGGAATCCGAACTGTTTATGTGCCTCTTCTTTTGTGAAGCCAAGCATCTCGAACATCTTCTCCTGGATGTCATTCTGGTGGATTCGAACGCTACCTCCACCGATCTCGTTACCGTTCAGTA
>CAVBPN010000017.1:0-3541 GCA_963597235.1 bacterium | reverse complement strand
CGGATCTCATCTCCGATCACATAAGCTTTGATATCTTTGAGATCTCCGTCCAGGGCCTCAAGGATATTTGGTACATAAATGTAGTCACCTACAGCGAAATCCGGATCACCGTTCATCTGGAATGGGATCATACCCCAGTTCATAACGTTGGAACGATAACGTTTTGTTGCATATTCTTTTGTGATGTTTGCAAGACCACCGATCACACGCTGGCAGCTTGCAGCCTGCTCTCTTGCAGAACCATCACCTGGTTTTACTGCGTAAATCATGCTTCCGATCTCAGTTGCAGCCGGGTCAACAGCTTCCTGTCCGTTAAGAGTATGGATCTTATCGAATACACTCTTAAGTTCCGGTTCTGCTGCGAACAGGTCTTCTCCTGTAACTCTTGCTTTTTCAAGTTTGTCTACTTCTTTGGAGCGTCCTACGTATTCCGGATCACGTCTGGACAGGGTAAACTCAGCCAGTCCGAGCGGGTTGGAACGGAAGGAGGATGTCTCTCCGGATGGGATCAGTTCGTCTGTTGTTGTTACAGGGTCAAGAATTCTGGAGCATACTTTCAGAAGGATGTTGTCTGTCAGCGGGCTCATTTCCGGCCAGTCTTTGATGTTTGGACCATAAACGAGGTCTTTCTTTTCATCACCTTTCTGGAATCCGTAGTAAACTCTCTTATTATATACAGTATCATCAAATGTGTATTCCGGTACATCTCCCCAGCAGTCAAGAGTTTCTGCAGATGTGAGGATACCGCCGTTTGCTGCAGTTGCTGCGATGGAACGTGCATCCATAAGTGCAACGGCTGACATCTGTCCGTTTCCTGGCTTGCTTCCTTCACGGTTCGGGAAGTTTCTGGTTGTGTGGCGGATACTTAAGCCGTCATTGCAAGGAGTATCTCCTGCACCGAAGCACGGTCCGCAGAATGCGGTACGGATGATCGCGCCGGCTTCCATAAGGTCTGCGATGTATCCCTGTCTTGTAAGGTTGATAAATACCGGCTGGGAAGAAGGATAAACAGCAAGGCTGAATTCTCCGTCTCCGGTGTTTTTACCTTTGAGTGCATGTGCTGCCTCAACAACGTTTGTATAGTTACCGCCGGCACATCCTGCGATGACTGCCTGCTGTACCTGGAGACCTTTGTCTGTGATCTTGTCAACAAAGTGGAACTGTGCTTTACCCTGTGCAACCTGTGCAGCCTCTTCTTCTACGCTGTAAAGGATATCTTTCAGGTTTGCATTGAGTTCGTCGATCTCGTAAGTGTTGCTTGGGTGGAACGGAAGGGCGATCATTGGTTTTACAGTGCTTAAGTCTACATAAACCACGCCATCATAGTAAGCAACATCTGCCGGGTTGAGTTCTTTATAGTCATCTCCTCTTCCGTGGATGGTCAGGAACTCTTTGGTGTCTTCATCTGTTCTCCAGATGGAGGAAAGACAGGTCGTCTCTGTTGTCATAACATCGATTCCGTTACGGAAGTCTGTTTTCAGGGAAGAAACGCCAGGTCCTACGAACTCCATAACTTTGTTCTTAACGTATCCGTTTTTGAAGACTGCTCCGATGATCGCAAGGGCGATATCCTGCGGTCCAACCCACGGATTCGGTTTGCCATCGAGGTAGATTGCGATGACTTCCGGACATGCAACATCGTATGTATCGCAGAGAAGCTGTTTTACAAGTTCACCTCCGCCTTCACCGATCGCCATGGTACCAAGTGCACCGTAACGTGTGTGGGAGTCAGATCCGAGGATCATCTTGCCGCAGCCTGCGAACATTTCTCTCATGTACTGATGGATAACTGCGATGTGTGGTGGAACATAGATTCCGCCGTATTTCTTTGCTGCAGAAAGTCCGAACATGTGGTCATCTTCATTGATAGTTCCGCCTACTGCACAGAGTGAGTTGTGGCAATTTGTCAGAACATATGGGATCGGGAATTTTTCCATTCCGGATGCCTTTGCTGTCTGGATGATTCCTACGAAAGTGATATCATGGGAAGCCATTGCGTCAAATTTAAGTTTGAGGTTTTCCATGTTTCCGGAAGTGTTGTGGGCTTTCATGATGTTGTAAGCCATGGTGCCTTTTCTCGCTTCAGATTTCTCAGCTTTCTTTCCTGTTAATGCTTCTACTTTTGCAGCCTCTGCTTCCGGCACGATCTCTTTGCCGTTTACCAGATATGCGCTGCCGTCATATAACTTTACCATATAGTTTTCGCTCCTTTACTTTTTTAGAGTGTTTTGTTTCCCTTTGATGACTTTATTGTAACGTAAAGGAGCACGTTTGACTAATTGTCAAAAAGAATGCTGTTATAACCTTTTATCATAATAGAAAAGCATTTATGATTCCCTGCAGTTATCATAAGCCATTTTGTAAAAAAATTCCTGGGAATTCAGAGGTGTATCTTCCTGTCTGTATACGAGATTGTACTTACCTTCTCCGTCTTCCTCACGCGCTTTCTGATTGTCGCTCAGCATTGTGATAAACATCTCTTCCAGGCGCTGCGCGATCTCAGAATCATAGATTGGCGTCGCTACTTCGACACGGCGGACTGTATTTCTTGTCATAAAATCTGCAGATGCGATATAGATCTTCTTACGCTCTCCACGGCCGAAAATATAGATTCTGGAATGCTCCAGGAAACGTCCTACGATACTGATCACACGGATATTGTCAGTTTTTCCCGGAACCTGCGGGATCAGGCAGTTGATACCACGGATCACCATATCGATCTTTACCCCTGCCTCTGATGCGCGGATTAGTTTGTCAATAATCTTTTTGTCTGTAAGAGAATTCATCTTGAGTCCGATATAAGCCTCTTCTCCTGCATTTGCATGGTGAATCTCTTCTTCGATCATTGTAAGCACTTTGTTCTGCAGGCAGTTCGGTGCCACAAGGAGATGTCTGGTTTCCTTTACCGTTTCTCCTTTGTCAAGTGCCAGGAACACATCGGCTGCCTCCAGACCGATCTCCACTCTGGAGGTCATATAAGAAAGGTCTGTGTAAAGCCGGCTGGTCTTTTCGTTATAGTTTCCTGTTCCGAGCTGTGTATAATATTCTACCCCGGCGTCTGTCTTTCTGGTGATCAGACACAGCTTGGAATGTACTTTGTATCCGTCCAGGCCATAAACTACGCGGCATCCGGCTTCTTCCAGTCTTCTGGACCATTCGATATTATTTTCCTCATCAAAGCGGGCTTTCAGCTCGATCATGACAAAAACTTCCTTGCCGTTCTCAGCAGCTTCGATCAGTGCCTCCACGACTTTACTCTGGCGTGCCAGACGGTACAGAGTCATCTTGATCGCAATGACAGATTTATCATTTGCCGCCTCATGAAGCATGCGAAGGAACGGCTTCATGCTTTCAAATGGATAAGAAAGCAGCTTGTCTTTTTCTTTGATCTGCGGCAGAATCGGTTTCTCCAGATCAAACTCAGGTGACGGCTGCGGGATTCTTTTTTCAAAGAACAGTTCCGGTCTGGTGCGCAGACGATCCTGTAACTGGAATACAAAAGAAAGATCCAGCGGTGCAAAGCTTCGGAATACCTGTCTGG
>CAVBPN010000016.1:548-2915 GCA_963597235.1 bacterium | reverse complement strand
CCACAAGTGCTTTCGGTACAGCCTTTACATAGTAATAATAATCATCATCTTCATATTCCAGACGTTCTGTACGTGTATAATCGCCACCGAATACAAAGAACTCAAGTATGATTCCAACCAGCACTGCTATTACCGTATAAATGATCAGAGAAACAACGGAAATAGAAATTCCAAGGCTCATACTTCCTGCCAGCATGATCACAATATAGATTACGCCGCCTGCTACGATCGCGATTCTCCATGCATAATCAAACATACGGGTACGAATCAGATTTACTGCAAGAACAACTGCAATGAATGCGATCAGTGTCAGCCACATCTCTCCGTTTTTCATAAGGCTGTCAGACAGCAGTGTCAGTTTACCGACAATGTCGGAATCCATTCCAAGAAGTGCCTGAGACTGTACACGCACTGTACGAACAAAATAATAAATGATCACACCGCCAGCTGCCGGAAGTGCAGATACAGCGCTGCTGAGAAGTCCACAGCCGATCGGAAGCAGTACTGGAATATCAAAGGCAAATGCCAGCGGCGTAAATACAAGCACGATATTCTTTCCGCTGCTGAATCGCAGGAACAGGATCATCATGAACAGAATCAGAACCAGAAGAAATGCTGCTACTTCGATTCCTAATGCATAACAATGACCCACCATCAGTGCAAATCCTGCAAAAATCATCATTCCTGACGGAAGGATACAGCAGATCAGTGACAGGATCAGAACAACAAAGATATTATCCAGTGCTGTCATATATCCCATGTTTGTATTGATCCAGATGAAATATACAAGTGCAAGAACAAATTTCAGTAAAGGAAGCAGGTACACCTCGTACTGTCCATAAATTCCTTTTATTTTCTGTTTAAGTTCCAGTAATGCTGTCATTTACGATACCCTCCTGCTGTTCCTCTGCCGGAAGATCTTTTCTCTTCTCTGGCATAAATCTTATTCAGCTCTGTAAGCTGGCTGTAGTATTCTCTGACGCTTTTCTTAGCCCGGTAATATTGAACCGAATACTGTATATAAGTCAGGATCGAATATACCACAAGCACGATCAGATAACCGACTATAATATAGATGCCGACCAGTACCAGATTCATTTTGTGTATGTTTTCCAGAAGATACTCTCCAAAATAGACTGCCACAGCTGCAATAATAAGACAATAGCCGATCGTGACAAGAAAGAAATTCTTGATCAGGGCCAGTCCTATATAATCACTTCGGTAATATTTGCTGACCGGCAGATATTTCTTGCCCTTGCCCTGTTCGTACATGGCAAGATTTGTCATTATCTTAACCTTCTCTTCGTTGATCATAGTCTGCTCCTTACAAACATAGTTACTGCCTGTTCTGTCTACAGCAACTTAGTCAAAATTCATTTCTGTTATAATTATCAGAAATAATCATATACGGATTAATTGTATCATATATCACGAATCATGAAAAGGTTTTTTTCACCATACACAATGTCACAAAAAACACCTCTTTTGCACCACTTTCCAACAGACATTCCGCCATTGCCTCCATCGTGCTCCCTGTTGTATACACATCATCTATTACCAGTATCCTCAGTCCTTTTACTGAAGTGACCGCCCGGAAAGCATTTTTGAGATTTCTTTTTCTTTCGTCTGCATCCAGCTTTTTCTGTGACCGTGTTTCTTTTATTTTATATACGATCTCCTCCGCAACCGGAATTCCCAGAAGTTTTCCTGTACGTTCCGCCAGATCAGCAGCCTGATTGAATCCCCGCATTCTCTTTTTGCGTCTGTGAAGCGGCACCGGCACGATCACATCCGGTTTCCAGTTCATAATATCCGCTCCCGCATACCTGCATATGGATTCCGCATAATACTTTCCGTATTCACGGCTCCCATAATATTTATAACGAAGCAACGACTGTTTCATCTGTGTATCATAAAGAAAGATTCCCCTGCCCCGACTGAACTTTCTTTCTCTGTGCCGGCATTCCGTACAGTATTCTTCGGTTTCATCAACCGGTTTTCCACATTTCAAGCAATAATGCTCTGAAACAGGATGAAAAGTCTGCTCGCATTCCGGGCAGATCTTTCTGCTGCTGTCCTCCAAAATCCCGTTACACACAGGACATCTGGGCGGATAAAAAAGATCCAGGCATTTTTCTTTTATGTTTTTCTTTCTATTTTTCAATAAGAGCCTTTCTCCCCGATGACATGCTCTCTTTTCTTCTCAGCTCATAGATATCTTATGTATTTTATTCTGTTTCCCGGATACGCAGATCCAGGGAACTGTATCTTCTCTGCTGTTTTTCATTCCGGATCATATCGCGAAAAGTCTCCTCACTTCCCACGACCGTAACACATTTTCTCGCACGGGTCACCGCTGTATAGAGC
>CAVBPN010000016.1:0-538 GCA_963597235.1 bacterium | reverse complement strand
CCGGATACTCTGATCCCTGTGATTTATGTATCGTCACAGCATATGCAAGTTCCAGCTCATCCAGCTGTTTGAAAGAATATTCTGCCCATCTTCCATCTTCAAACTCAACTTCTGCTGTTTCGGCAAAATCATTGATCGTTTTTATGATTCCGGTATCTCCATTAAAGACACCCACGCCTTTTTCGATCGGGATCCCGTATCTTCCGCGGATTTCCCACTCCAGCTGATAATCATTACGCACCTGCATGACCTTATCGCCTTCACGGAAAAGTCCCTGGCCGATTTCCTTCTCTTTTTTTGTTGCATCTGGCGGATTCAGGTATCTCTGAAGGATCTGGTTCAGACGTTCCACTCCAAGAAGTCCTTTTCGCATAGGCGTCAGAACCTGGATTTCAAACGGTTTCGCCTCCACATATTTCGGAAGTTTTTCCTGGATCAGCGCGATCACCACACGGATGATAATATCCGCATCATATCTTTTAAGAAAAAAGAAATCCCGGCTCTTATTATTTATCTCTACCTGCTCGCCCTTATTGAT
>CAVBPN010000015.1:0-6100 GCA_963597235.1 bacterium | reverse complement strand
GGAAAATGAAGTTGTTAAGTATAGCAATTCCCTGTTATAATTCAGAAGCATATATGGATAAATGTATTGAGTCACTCTTAAAAGGTGGAGAAGAAGTGGAGATTCTTGTAGTTAATGACGGATCTTCAGACCGTACCGCAGAGATCGCGGATGCTTACGCAGAGAAATATCCGACGATCATCAGAGCAATCCATCAGGAGAATGGCGGTCATGGAGAAGCAGTAAATGCCGGAATCCGTAATGCAACAGGTCTTTATTTCAAGGTTGTTGACAGTGATGACTGGGTAAACGAAGAAGCTTATATGCAGATTTTAAGAACTCTTGAAGAACTGACCCGTGGACCAAAAACTCTGGATATGCTGATCAGTAACTTCGTCTATGAGAAACAGGGAGCAACCAGAAAGAAAGTCATGCAGTACAGACACTGCCTTCCGGTTAATGAGATCTTCGGCTGGGACAGCGTGCATATGCCAAAAGGAAAATACCTGCTGATGCATTCGATCATTTATCGTACAAAACTTCTTCATGAATGTGGATTAGAGCTGCCGAAGCATACATTCTATGTGGATAACCTGTTTGCATTTGAGCCGCTTCCTTCCGTGAAGAACATGTATTATCTGGATGTGAATTTCTATCGTTATTTTATCGGAAGAGACGACCAGTCTGTTAATGAAAAAGTAATGATCAGGAGAATCGACCAGCAGATCCGTGTCAATAAACTGATGGCAGATGCTTTCCATAACTGTCAGTTTGATAATAAACATCTTAAGAAATACATGCTAAGCTATCTGGATATCATCACAACGATCTCTTCCATTATGCTGGTACGTGCCGGCACACAGGAAGCACTGGATAAGAAGAAAGAATTACTGGAATATATCCGCGAACAGGATCTCTGGTTGTATCACAAGCTTCGCTACAGCATTCTGGGACGTGCAGCAAATCTTCCTGGAAGAGGCGGCCGTAAGATGTTTGTAGCTGCATATAAGATCTGTCAGAAATTCTATGGATTCAATTAATACGATAATTAAATAATGATTAAAAAAAGGCTTCCGGAATATTTTTCAGAAGTCTTTTTTATTTGAAGCGGACTTATCCATTTTGTTATTTAATAAAGTTTAAATCAGGAAATCATATTGATCTGCTGTTCTTCCATGCATACAGAAAAATCATGCAGAAGTCCGGCGGATTCACCGTCTTTATGTACTGCCAGTCTGGCTTCACTGTGGATATCGATCTTTTTGCAGCGGAAAATGTGGATACTCTTAAAGTGTGTATGTTTTCCGAAGAAGGCGGTAGGAAGGCAGCACAATACTTTGGGTTTACTTAAAGAATCCACAACGATTACATCGAGATAACCGTCAGAAGGACTGGCATCCGGACAGAATTTAAAACCGCCGCCCTCGTATTTCTGATTCATGACAGCAGTAAAATATACTTTTGAAAATTTTTCTACTCTGTTCCCATCCATAGTAAGAGTCATCGGTGATGGTTTCAGAAAAAGCAGCTGTTTCAGGGCAACAAAAAGATAGACCAGCTTACCGAGACCGACTTTATTCAGGACTTTTTTCATAGGTGTGACACCGACTTCGTGACATACGGCGGCATCAAAACCGATTCCGCAGCTGATTGCAAAGCGGCTGCTGCTGGAACCACAGGAAATATGCGGAACATCCATAGGGTGCGGGCGTTTATACGAAAGGATCAGCTCGAGAGCTTCCATTGGATCCTGTGGAAGCTTCATACTGCGGCAGAAATCGTTTCCGGAACCGGTCGGAATATAGCCGAAAGTAATGCGGGAAAGATCTTTGACTCCGCTTAAGACCTCCTGAATCGTACCATCTCCGCCAACGGCGATCAGCCTGAGTGGAGCATCCGCTGTAAGCTCTGCAGTGATAGAAGCAGACAGAAGCGCAGCATGACCTTTGTATTCAGTAAAAAATGTTTTATATTCGATATTCCGTTCCTGCAGGACTTTCTCCAGAGCTTTCCAGATCAGGGCGGCTTTGCCGGAACGGGAGTTTGGATTTACAATAAAATAATACATGATTTCCTCCGTAATGTTCTTTTTTATCATAGCATGTTCGACATGAATTTACAAACATTTAACACGGGGCTGACCGGAAATTTAACGTTGGTTTGTTAATGTTCATTCTGACATAAAAATAAATAAAACATGTTGAGTATTGTATTAAAAAGATAAAAGACCTGTTCCTGTTATACAGGAAAGACGGGCAGGAGGAAACAATGATCTATCTTGTAGAAGACGATGAGAGTATTCGTGAACTTGTAGTATATACGTTAAAGAGTCAGGGAATGGACGCAAAAGGATTTGAACGCCCGTCTCTTTTCTGGAAGGAACTGGAAAAAGAAACACCGGCGCTGATCCTTCTGGATATCATGCTTCCGGAAGAGGATGGAATCTCTATTTTGCGAAAGCTGCGCACCAGGCCGGATACCCGAAAACTTCCTGTGATCATGCTGACTGCAAAAGGAACGGAATATGATGTGGTAATGGGACTGGACAGCGGAGCAGATGATTACATACCAAAGCCATTTCGAATGATGGAGCTGATTTCGCGCATTAAGGCAAGGCTGCGTCGTACAGAAGATAAAGGAGCAGAAGAATATCATCTGGAAAATCTTTACCTGTGTCCGTCAAAACATATTGTAACGGTGGATCAGGAGCCGGTAGCTCTTACGTTAAAAGAGTATGAGATGCTTGCTCTTCTGTTAAAAAACAGTGGTATGGTATTGTCAAGGACACAGCTTCTGAACCAGATCTGGGGTTATGAATTCGATGGAGAGAGCAGAACGGTGGATGTTCATGTCCGGACGCTTCGTCAGAAACTTGGAACAGCGGGAAATCTGATTGAGACGGTACGTGGAGTAGGATATAAGATCGGAAAATAAAACAGGCAGATTTAGCTCTGTAAAGGAATTTGCTATAAAGGAAGGTGGCTTACCTTCCTTTTTTTGTGGGGATATGATATACTCACATCAAAGAAATTTTATGAATAATAACCTGAGAAAGAGGCAGAATTATGAAGTCATTGGTAATAGCAGAGAAACCATCCGTGGCAAGAGATATCGCAAGGGTGCTCCAATGTACCCAGAAGGGAAAGGGAATCCTGGAAGGGAAAGAATACGTTGTGACATGGGCGCTTGGACATCTTGTAACGCTTGCAGATCCGGAAGAATATGATAAGAAATATACAAAATGGGATATGGAAACTCTGCCGATGATGCCGGAAAAGATGAAACTGGTTGTGATCCGACAGACCTCTAAACAGTATCAGGCAGTTAAGACACAGCTGTTCCGGAAAGACATCGTGGATATCATTATCGCGACAGATGCCGGAAGAGAGGGAGAACTGGTTGCACGCTGGATTCTGGATAAATCCGGATGTCGGAAGCCAATCCGTCGCCTGTGGATTTCTTCTGTAACGGATAAAGCAATTCGTGATGGATTCCATAATCTGAAAGATGGCAGGGATTATGATAATCTCTATCGTGCAGCAGTTGCCAGGGCAGAAGCGGACTGGCTGGTCGGAATCAACGGAACAAGAGCACTGACCTGTAAACACAATGCACAGCTTTCCTGCGGACGAGTACAGACACCGACACTTGCGATCATTGCAAGAAGAGAAGAAGAGATACGGAAGTTTAAGCCGGAAGATTATTTTGGGGTGATCCTGCAGGCTGGCGGCGTACAGTGGATCTGGAAAGATACAAAGAGCGGGAGCTATCGGACTTTCCAGAAAGAGTGTGCAGAAGAGATTCAGAAGAAGGTTTCCAACACAGCACTGGAAGTCGTATCCGTAGTCAGAAAGCCTAAGAAAACTATGGCACCGGGGTTATATGACCTGACGACTCTTCAGCGTGAGGCAAACCAGAAATACGGATTTTCTGCAAAAGAAACGCTGAATATTATGCAGAGACTTTATGAGAATCATAAAGTTCTGACCTATCCGAGAACAGATTCCCGTTATATCGGAAAGGATGTTGTTCCGACAATCAAAGAACGACTGAAAGCCTGCGGTACGGGTCCATACCGGAAACTTGCCGGGGCACTGATCAGTAAACCGATTCATACAAATGGAAGTTTTGTGGACAATAAAAAGGTCAGTGACCATCATGCGATCATTCCGACAGAGCAGTTTGTACAGCTGGATCATATGACGAATGAGGAACGTAAGATTTATGATATGGTTGTGCGAAGATTCTTAAGTGTTCTTTATCCGCCATTTGAATACGAACAGACTTCCATGGAAACGAAGGCAGCAGGGCAGAGTTTCGTGGCAAGTGGAAAGACGGTTGTGAGTGCCGGCTGGAAAGAAGTCTACGAAGGCGGAAGTACTGACGATGACGAAGAAGAGCAGACGTTAAAGGATCAGAATCTTCCGGTATTGAAACAGGGAGAGAAACTTCCGATAGATAATATTCGTCTGACATCCGGAAAAACAAAACCACCGGCACATTTTACAGAGGCTACCCTTCTGGCAGCTATGGAAAATCCGGTGAAATACATGTCATCCAAAGATGCACAGGCAGCAAAAACGCTGGGAGAGACCGGCGGTCTTGGAACGGTTGCGACCAGAGCTGATATCATCGAGAAACTTTTCCATACCTTCCTTATGGAAAAAAGAGGAAACGAGATCTATCTGACGTCCAAGGCGAAACAGCTCTTGGAACTTGTCCCAGAAGACTTGAAGAAACCGGAGCTGACGGCAGACTGGGAGAAGAAACTCTCCGATATTTCAAAAGGTAAACTGAAACAGAAAGTTTTTCTTGATGGAATCCGTGAATACACAGAAGAGATCGTTGGCGAGATTAAGGCAGGAACCGGTACCTTCCGTCATGATAATCTTACGAATAAGATCTGTCCGAATTGTGGAAAACGCATGCTTGCAGTGAACGGCAAGAATAGTAAGATGCTGGTGTGCCAGGACCGTGAATGTGGATACAGAGAGACGATTTCCCGTACAACGAATTCACGTTGTCCGAAGTGCCATAAGCGTATGGAAATGCTGGTTAAAGGGAAAGAAGAGACCTTTGTATGCGCATGTGGATATAAAGAGAAGCTGTCTTCTTTCCAGGCACGAAGAGCAAAAGAAGGCGCAGGCGTAAATAAAAGAGATGTACAGAAATATCTGAAAAAGCAGCAGAAAGAGGCAGCAGAGCCTGTGAATAATGCATTTGCGCAGGCGCTTGCCGGACTGAAACTGGATTAGAACAATCATAAAAAGGAGTGTGGGCTTTATGAAGTTACAGAAGTATCAGAAATGTTCAAACGTAACCCGTGGACTGGAAAAAGCAGAACTTGTACTGAAGAATGCCCGTATTGTGAATGTTTTTACCAGAGAGATCCTGGATGGCGATATTGCCATATCTGATGGAATGATTGTCGGAATCGGCAGCTACCAGGGGGAAGAAGAAATTAATCCGGTCGATGCAATCTGCATGGCAACCGTCAATTCTGCGAAATGTTATGGCCTGAATCATCTTGGAGCGATTGCACCAGGATATCAGGCAGATCTGCTGGTAATAGATGATCTCGAAAAGATGACGATTCAGGATGTCTATTATAAAGGAAAAAGAGTCGATCAGGACAGTGAGATCAATGTGAGAGAATGCCCGGAGGAACTGAAAAATACGGTTCATGTAGGAAAGTTTTCACAGGAAGATCTCAGACTGGAATCTCCAGATGGAATGTTTCATGTGATTGGCATGCAGGAAGGTGAGATTACCACTGTCCATAAAAAGGTACAGATACTGCCGGGGCAGGGAACTTTTGTTTCTGATGCACAGTATCAGAAGATAGCAGTAGTTGAACGGCATAAGGAAACCGGAAAGACCGGTGTCGGTGTTGTGAGTGGATTTGGAATTCAAGGAGGTGCGATGGCATCCAGTGTTTCTCACGATTCTCACAATATCATCGTGATTGGAGATAATGACGAAGACATGTATCTTGCCGTACAGGAACTGATTCGCACACAGGGCGGATATACTTTGGTAGCAGATCATCAGGTTTATGATACACTGGAATTACCGGTGATGGGTCTGATGAGCGATGCCGGCTTTCAGTACAGCCACAGGA
>CAVBPN010000014.1:0-13976 GCA_963597235.1 bacterium | reverse complement strand
AGACCGGAGTTACATTTAAGGATGTAGCCGGACAGGAAGAAGCGAAGGAATCTCTGCAGGAAGTGGTAGATTTCCTCCATAATCCGGGTAAATATACCGCAATCGGTGCGAAGCTTCCGAAGGGGGCACTTCTTGTAGGACCTCCTGGAACAGGTAAAACCCTTCTTGCAAAAGCAGTAGCAGGAGAAGCAAATGTACCATTCTTCTCACTTTCCGGTTCTGAATTTGTGGAGATGTTTGTCGGTGTTGGTGCTTCCCGAGTCAGGGACCTGTTTGAAGAAGCGAAGAAAAATGCACCGTGTATCGTATTTATTGATGAGATCGATGCCATCGGTAAGAGCCGTGACTCCAGATATGGCGGAGGAAATGATGAGCGTGAGCAGACTCTGAATCAGCTGCTTGCAGAGATGGATGGTTTTGATACATCTAAGGGACTTCTGATCCTTGCAGCAACGAACCGTCCGGAAGTCCTTGACCCGGCACTTCTGCGACCGGGCCGTTTCGACAGACGTATTATCGTTGACCGTCCGGATCTTAAAGGTCGTGTGGAGATCCTGAAAGTACATGCAAAGGATGTTATGCTGGATGAAACAGTAGATCTGGATGCAATTGCACTTGCTACATCAGGTGCTGTTGGTTCTGATCTTGCAAATATGATCAACGAGGCTGCAATTCTTGCAGTTAAGAACGGCAGAAGAGCAGTTTCCCAGAAGGACCTTCAGGAATCTGTCGAGGTTGTACTTGTTGGTAAAGAGAAGAAAGACCGTATCTTAAGTATGCAGGAGAGAAGAATCGTTTCCTATCATGAAGTGGGTCATGCTCTTGTAAATGCATTACAGAAAGATGCGGAGCCGGTACAGAAGATTACGATCGTTCCGAGAACCATGGGTGCACTCGGTTACGTTATGCAGGTGCCGGAAGAAGAAAAATACCTGAATACCCAGAAAGAACTGGAAGCTATGCTGGTTGGTTATCTGGGTGGCCGTGCAGCAGAAGAGATTGTCTTTGATACGGTTACTACCGGTGCTGCCAATGATATCGAGCAGGCAACAAAGGTTGCCCGTGCAATGATCACGCAGTATGGTATGTCACAGAAATTCGGTCTGATGGGACTTGCCACACAGGAAAATCAGTATCTGTCCGGACGTGCAGTACTGAACTGTGGCGATGATACAGCGACCGAGATTGATCATGAAGTAATGCAGCTGCTTCATTATTCTTATGAAGAAGCAAAGAGACTTCTTAATGAGCACAGAGAAGCCCTGGATAAGATTGCTGACTATCTGATCAGACGTGAGACTATTACAGGTAAAGAATTTATGAAGATCTTCCGCGCGGTTGAGAAGGGTATTGAGATTCCGGAGAACCTTGATGATCTTCCGGATGAAGAAGTAAAGCCGATCGAAGATAAAACTGTGGCTGAAAATACAGAAACTGTAACAGAGAATAACGAATCTGACACTGAGGAGTAATATGTTTCAGATTGAAGAAGAGTTAAAGAAGCTTCCCGCAAAACCGGGCGTCTATCTGATGCACGACGAGCGGGATGAGATCATCTATGTGGGAAAGGCCATCAGCCTTAAGAATCGTGTCCGGCAGTACTTTCAGAGCAGCCGCAATAAAGGCGCGAAGATTGAACAGATGGTCACGCACATAGCACGATTTGAATATATCATTACGGATTCCGAGCTGGAGGCCCTTGTTCTTGAAAGTAATCTCATTAAGGAACACCGGCCAAAATACAATACCATGCTGAAAGACGATAAGAGTTATCCGTTTATAAAGGTAACTGTCCAGGAGGCTTATCCGAGAGTATTGTTTGCCAGGAGGATGAAGAAAGACAAGAACCGCTATTTTGGACCATATACCAGTGGCGGTGCTGTAAAAGACGTTATTGAACTGGTCCGCAAACTGTATCAGGTGCGTTCCTGCAACCGGAATCTTCCGAGAGACTGCGGGAAGGATCGTCCATGCCTGTATTATCATATGAAGCAGTGCATGGGTCCTTGCACCGGACATGCGGATCAGCGTGTCTATAAAGAGAACATCCAGAAAGTTATCCGTTTTCTGAATGGCGATTTTCAGGAGACAATTGATCAGCTCACGGAGAAAATGCAGAAGGCGTCTGAAGAAATGCGCTTTGAGGATGCGGCAGAAGCACGTGACCTGATCCGCAGTATCCAGAAGATCGGGGAGCGCCAGAAGATCACAGCATATGGAGAAGAAGACAGAGACATCATTGCATGTGATATGGATGAGAGTCAGGATCTTCGGGAACAGGATGCAGTTGTTCAGGTTTTCTTTATGCGTGACGGCAAGCTGATCGGAAGAGATCATTTTTATCTGCGGGTTGCCCGGGGCGATACACGGTCCCAGGTATTATCCAGTTTCGTGAAGCAGTTTTATGCCGGAACTCCTTTTATTCCGGGAGAGATCACGCTTCAGACAGAGATTGAAGATGCCGAGGTGATCGAGGAATGGCTGACTTCCAGAAGAAAGCAAAAGGTGCATATCGTTGTTCCTAAGAAGGGAACGAAAGAGAAGCTTGTAGAACTTGCCCGGGAGAATGCGCGTATGGTTCTGGAGAAAGACCGTGAGCGGATTAAAAGAGAAGAAGGCAGGACGATTGGTGCGGTGCATGAGGTTGAGGACTGGCTTGGACTTAAAGGGCTTAACCGTATGGAGGCATTTGATATTTCTAATATCAGTGGTTTTGAATCGGTAGGTTCCATGGTCGTTTACGAGAAAGGAAAGCCGAAACGCAGTGACTATCGTAAATTTCGTATAAAATCGGTACAGGGTCCGAACGATTATGCAAGTATGGAAGAAGTGCTGACCCGAAGGTTTACACATGAGAGCAATGGCGAGTTTGACAGTTTTTCCAGAATGCCGGATCTGCTTCTGATGGATGGTGGACGCGGACAGGTGAATATTGCACTTGGCGTTCTTGATAAACTTGGGATTCAGATACCGGTCTGTGGTATGGTAAAGGATGATCATCATCGTACCAGGGGACTGTATTTTAACAATATTGAGATACCGATCGATACAAAAAGTGAGGGATTTCGCCTGATCACAAGAATTCAGGATGAAGCTCACCGTTTTGCGATAGAATATCACAGATCACTTCGCAGTAAGGAACAGGTACATTCTGTTCTGGATGATATTCCGGGAATTGGTGAACGAAGGCGAAAGGCATTGATGCGTCGTTATCGTTCGATTGAGGGAATCCGTGATGCAACAGTAGAAGACCTTGCAGAAACGGAATCTATGAATATGGGAAGTGCAAAACAGGTGTATGAATTTTTTCACCCGAATAAATAAACATTAAAGGAGAACACATTATGAAAGGTGTATTGATGACAAAGATGGTACAGGAGCTGAACCTTACAAATCTGACTCCTGAAATTGATCTGTCCGAGATGAGAATCATGACGGCGGAAATTAACCGTCCGGCGCTGCAGCTGACCGGCTATCTGGAACATTTCGCAAATGAACGTGTTCAGATCATTGGTTACGTAGAGTACACATATCTGATGCAGCTCAGCGATGACAAGAGAATAATGAAATATGAGCGTTTTATCTCGAGCAAGATTCCGTGCGTTATTTTCAGCACGATGACGAAGCCATCTCAGGATATGATCGATATGGCGATCAAGTATAATGTACCGACATTTGTTACAGAGCGAACTACTTCCAGCCTGATGGCAGAAATCATCCGCTGGCTTGGCGTTCAGCTTGCACCGTGCATTTCCATTCATGGTGTGCTTGTAGATGTTTATGGCGAGGGAATTCTGATCACAGGAGAGAGCGGAATCGGTAAGAGTGAGGCTGCACTGGAACTGATCAAACGTGGTCACCGTCTTGTAAGTGATGACGTTGTAGAACTCCGTAAAGTCAGTGATGTTACCCTGGTCGGATCAGCACCGGATATCACCCGTCATTTTATTGAACTTCGAGGTATTGGCATCATTGATGTCAAAACACTGTTCGGTGTAGAGAGCGTTAAGGATACACAGTCTGTTGACCTTGTCATCAAACTTGAAGAATGGGATCGTGATAAGGAATATGACCGTCTTGGACTTCATGAAGAATATACAGAATATCTTGGAAACAAGATTGTCTGCCATTCTCTTCCGATCAGACCTGGACGTAACCTGGCAGTTATCGTAGAATCTGCCGCTGTCAACCACAGACAGAAGAAGATGGGATATAATGCAGCAGAAGAGCTGTATAAGCGTGTACAGGCAAATATTGCGCGTAAGCGTGAAAGCTGATAGAGCAGGCGTAATGCTTTAAAAATAACCAATAACAGGGAAAGGTGGAAGAAAATGGGTTCATATTGCTTCGGAATCGATGTAGGAGGTACAACAGTAAAATGCGGTCTTTTTCAGACAGACGGCACAATTGTGGAAAAGTGGGAGATTCCTACAAGAACAGAGAATAAAGGCGAAAACATTCTTCCGGATGTAGCGGCAGCCATTAATGATAAACTTGCAGAAAAAGGAATTGATAAATCAGAGGTAGAAGGCGTGGGAATCGGAATTCCAGGACCGATAAATTCTAAAGGAGAGGCTACATGTGCAGTAAACCTTTACTGGGGATTTACTCCGGTAGCACAGATCCTTCATGATCTGACCGGTCTTAAGGCATGTGCGGGAAATGATGCAAATGTTGCAGCACTTGGCGAAGCATGGAAAGGTGCAGCTGCCGGTTCTGACAATGTCATCATGGTAACACTTGGTACAGGTGTCGGCGGTGGAATCATCGTAGATGGAAAGATTGTTGCCGGTACACATGGTGCAGGCGGGGAGATCGGACATGCACTGGTTGTACGTGACGAGGCAGAGAAATGCAACTGCGGCAATCATGGATGCCTGGAACAGTATGCATCTGCTACCGGAATCGTTCGTGTTGCAGGAAGAATGCTTGCAGCGTCCGAAGAGGACAGTACTCTCCGCGGCCTTCAGAATATTACTGCAAAAGATGTTCTGGATGCATTTAAAGATGGTGATAAACTTGCGGTCCGTACTATGGAATATGTAGGAGATCTTCTGGGTGGTGCACTCGCAGGATTTGCAGCAGTTACGGATCCGGAAGCAATCGTAATCGGCGGAGGTGTTTCAAAAGCGGGACAGCCACTGATCGACTGCATTCAGAAATATTACATAAAATATGCGTTCCCGTCCTGTAAAGAGACACCGATCGTTCTGGCGACTCTTGGTAATGATGCGGGTATCTGCGGCGCAGCAAAGATGGTCCTCTAAGAATAAAAGCAGCAGAATAAGAGATAATATAATAGAATTAAGTGGTAATATAAAAAGAAGTTTTCGTAAAAGAGAGCTTCTTTTTTTACTGGTATTCAATATAAAAGAACAAAGTACATACAAAATGTGAAGTTTTTATTTAGGTCTTTATTTACGATTTCTTATTTGTTATAATAGAACGGACTATAAAGGAGGAAAACCATGAATTACGGAAAAAAATCAGTCTCAAAGAAGCGAAACTCGCTGATTTCCCGTACTGCCATGATGGGAAAGCGGGCTCATGTTTCGTTGATCAGGGTCCTGTTTGTTACTTTAATCACAATATGCGTGGTTATAGGATGTACAGGAATCGGGGCTTTTCGAGGAATAATAGACAATGCACCAGATGCGAATGATATTGATATATCACCGCTGGGATATGCGACGTTTTTGTATGATGGGGACGGAAATCAGCTTCGTAAGCTGACTGAACCGACTTCCGGTATCTATAGACCAGATTCCGTTGGATCTTCAGCATGCAGTTGTAGCAATCGAGGATGAGCGTTTTTACGAACATAACGGAATTGACGTAAGAGGTATTCTCCGTGCATTTGTAAAGAATATTTCGACTGGAAACCTTTCAGAAGGTGCCAGTACGATTACGCAGCAGCTTTTGAAGAATAATGTATTTACGAACTGGACACAGGAATCAAGCTGGCTGGAACGTTTTACACGTAAGATTCAGGAGCAGTATCTCGCGGTTGAAGTTGAGAAGACGATCAATAATAAGGATGTGATCCTTGAAAACTATCTGAATACGATTAACCTTGGCGCAGGTACTTATGGTGTTCAGGCAGCAGCACGTAAATATTTCAATAAAGATGTCTGGGATCTGAATCTTTCAGAATGTGCGACTCTGGCAGGAATCACACAGAACCCGACTCAGTACAATCCGATCGAGCATCCGGAGGCAAATGCTAAAAGACGTAAAGAAGTACTGGATCATATGCTTGATCAGGGCTATATTACCCAGGAACAGTATGATCAGGTAATTAATGATGATGTATATTCCGGTATTCAGGCTGCGCAGGTTCTGAATTCCGAAACAGAAAATACGGTTTATTCTTATTTTGAGGATGAGCTTATCGATCAGGTAATCAATGACCTGATGAATATTAAAGGATATACACGTACACAGGCACAGAATCTGGTATACAGTGGTGGTTTAAGTATCTATACCACACAGGATGCGCGTATCCAGAGTATTCTTGATGAAGAATATGCAGATCCGTCTAATTATCCGGATTATGTACAGTATGCGCTGGATTATGCTCTGACAGTAAAGAATCCTCAGGGAGAGGAAGTAAACTACAGTAAAGAAATGCTGAAACTTTATTTCCAGAACGAAGATCCGGAATTTGATCTTCTGTTTGACTCACAGGAAGAAGGCCAGAGTTACGTTGACCGTTATAAAGCAAATATCCTTGCTGATGGCAGCACTGTTGTTTCCGAGCGTGTAAGCTTTGCACCACAGCCACAGTCCTCTATGAGTGTTATCGATCAGCATACAGGTTATGTTAAAGCTATTATCGGAGGACGTGGAGAGAAGACTGCCAGCCTGACACTGAACCGTGCAACAGATACGACCAGACAGCCTGGTTCTACATTTAAGATCCTGTCTACTTATGCACCGGCTCTTAATGAGAAGGGAATGACACTGGCAACAACCTTTGAGGATGAACCTTACAGTTATCCGGATGGCTCTCCGGTCAATAATGCTTCTAAGAGCTATGGAGGGACTACAACGATCCGCAGAGCAATTCAGAATTCTATTAACGTTGTTGCTGTAAAATGTCTGGAAGAAGTTACACCAGCGCTTGGTCTGCAGTATCTGGATAATTTTGGATTTACAACACTGGCACATGGAACGGAAACAGATAAAGATGCAAATGGTACAGTATGGACAGATGCAAACCTTCCGCTTGCACTCGGTGGTCTGACACATGGTGTAACAAACGTGGAACTTTGTGCTGCATACGCTGCTATCGCAAACAGCGGTAATTATATCGAACCGATCTACTACACAAAGATTCTTGACCATAATGGAAATGTTCTGATTGAAAAGAATTCAGCAGGCAGATCTGTAATTAAGGAAAGTACGGCATGGCTTCTGACAAGTGCTATGGAAGATGTTGTAACTCAGGGTACCGGTACTGCGTGCCAGCTGGACAATATGACTGTTGCCGGAAAGACCGGTACGACTGATGCCTACAACGACCTCTGGTTTGTTGGCTTTACACCATATTATACCTGTGCAGTATGGTCAGGTTATGACAACAACGAGAAGCTTCCGGAGGATGCAAGGAACTTCCATAAGAATCTGTGGAAAAAGGTCATGACAAGGATTCACGAAGGTCTCGAGGATAAAGATTTTGACATGCCGGCAAGCGTTGAAAAAATCAGTGTCTGCGAAGAGACCGGGCTTCTTCCGAGAGCTGGCTGTCCTGTTATTACAGAGTATTTTGATATTGGGGATATCCCGACAGAGTACTGTGACCAGCATTTTTATGACAGTTATGATGAAATACAGGAGTATACTACCGAGGAAGAAACCTACGATACAAATCCGACACCGGATCCGGATAATCCGAATGGAGATAATACCGGAGACAACACAGGTGATAATACAGATGATAATACCGGTGGAGACACTGGTGGAGATACTGGAGATAATGGCGGCGGAGACACTGGTGGAGGAGACACTGACGGCGGGGATACCGGCGGTGGAGATACTGGTGGCGACGGCGGAGACACCGGTGGCGGAGATGCCGGTTATACAGAAGAATAAGATGAAATGATATCTGAATATAGGCTGTGATCGTCCTGGACGGTTGCAGCCCGTGTTTTAGGAAGGAGTACTTATGCTGGAACAGTACAAGACCATATATGAGGGCGGAGAGGGCGAGATCATCGAGAAAAAATCCCGTTTTATTGCGACGGTTCGTCCGGTGGAAAGTGAAGAAGAAGCATTGGCTTTTCTGGAAGAAATGAAGAAAAAATACTGGGATGCCCGACATAACTGTTATGTCTATTCAGTTGGCATGAACCGGGAATTTACCCGGTGCAGTGATGATGGAGAACCATCGGGAACTGCCGGACGTCCAATGCTGGATGTTATTCTTGGAGAAGATATCTATAATGTGGCGATTGTCGTGACAAGATATTTTGGAGGCGTGCTGCTTGGAACAGGCGGACTTGTAAGAGCATATTCAAAAGCAGTGCAGGAGGGCCTGGCTGCGAGTAAAGTAATACTTAAACAGAAGGGGATTACACTGAAGATTACGACGGATTATACCGGAATCGGAAAGATACAGTATATTGCGGGTGAGAGAAATATTCCGATTCTGGACAGCGAATATACAGATAAAGTTGTAATGAAATTACTGGTGTCGGTACAGGATGTGGGAAGCGTACAGAAAGCTGTTACAGAGGGAACAAATGGACGTGCCGTAATCGAAAAAGATCAGGAACTGTATTATGCAGTGATTGACGGAAATGTCACGACATTTTATCATTAGAATATGAAAATAAAAAAGAAGTCTGATGTGACGGTTTCTGTCTGAAAAGATAAATACCGCCATTTCAGGCTCCTTTTTATTTATCGGGAGATTAGCCGAATCAGCATTTCTCCGGTTCCGGATAGTCTACACCGAAAGTCTCAACAGTCATGGATTTAATCTGCTGGTCATCCAGTGGTCTGTCTCTGAAATCTGTCTCAGTTTCGGCGATTTTGTTTACGACATCCATGCCTTCGATCACTTTACCGAATGCTGCATAGCTTCCGTCAAGATGCGGAGCGGCTTTATGCATGATGAAGAACTGGCTTCCGCCGGAGTTTGGATGCATAGCTCTTGCCATAGAAAGAACTCCAGGTGTGTGTGCGAGATCATTTTTTACACCGTTCTGAGAAAATTCACCCTTAATGCTGTATCCGGGGCCGCCCATTCCGGTTCCGTCCGGGCATCCGCCCTGGATCATAAATCCGTTAATGACACGATGGAAGATCAGACCATCATAGAATCCTTTTTTTACAAGGCTGATAAAATTGTTTACTGTATTCGGTGCAATTTCCGGATACAGCTCTGCTTTCATGACATCACCGTTTTCCATAGTGATAGTCACAACAGGATTTGTATTTGCCATAATCATAGTCTCCTTTTGTAAAAAGTATTGTTTTTCTCTGTGCGCTCTATTATAATATGCAAAGAACAATTCTGCAAGGAAAAAGGTGATTCAACAGATGGTAACAGAGACAAGAAGCCCCGAAGAAACATATGCTCTGGGTGAGAAAATAGGAAAAGCAGCCCGTCCTGGACAGATCTATACGCTGACCGGGGATCTGGGTGTAGGCAAAACAGTTTTTACACAGGGTGTGGCAGCGGGACTTGGTATTACGGAACCGGTAAGCAGCCCGACCTTTACGATCGTACAGGTATATGAAGAAGGAAGGCTTCCTTTTTATCACTTTGATGTATACCGTATTGGAGATATCGAAGAGATGGAAGAAATAGGTTATGATGATTATTTCTTCGGAGAGGGAATCTGCCTGATCGAGTGGGCAGAGCTGATCAAAGAAATTCTTCCGGACGATGTTATTTCTATTAGAATAGAAAAAGACCTGACACAGGGATTTGATTACAGAAAGATCACTGTAGAAGGCTTATAGGAGAAGGAATATGAAAATTTTAGGTCTTGACAGTTCCGGAATCGTAGCTTCCGTAGCTGTTGTAGAAGATGATGTTCTGGTAGCAGAATATACTGTCAATTACAAAAAAACACATTCACAGACCCTGCTTCCGATGCTGGATGAGATTGCGAAGATGACAGAACTTGATCTGGAAAGCATTGACGCGATCGCTGTTGCAGCGGGTCCGGGATCTTTTACGGGACTCCGCATCGGTTCAGCTACTGCAAAGGGACTTGGACTGGCATTAAAGAAACCGCTGGTGGCAATTCCGACTGTAGAGGGACTTGCTTATAATCTTTATGATACACCCGGACTGATCTGTCCGATCATGGATGCCAGACGTAAACAGGTGTATACAGGTTTGTATCGCTTTGCAGATCATAAACTGGAAACCGTAGAAGACCAGATGGCAGTGCCGATGGAGGAAATGATCACGAAGTTAAATGCATATGGACAGCCGGTGACTTTTCTGGGAGATGGGGTACCGGTGTTCCGTGAGCTGATTGCAGAGAAACTGGAAGTACCGTATTCATTTGCGCCTGCGCATGTAAATAAACAGCGTGCAGCGGCAGTGGCGGCACTTGGACTGAGCTATTATCGTGAGGGAAAGACAGAAACTGCGATGGAGCATGTTCCGGACTATCTGCGTGTATCCCAGGCGGAGCGTGAACGTGCGGAACGGGAGGCAGCAAAAGCTGACAGTAACGCATGACATTTCGCGAGATGATGGTAGATGATCTGGAACAGGTGGTTGAGATTGAAAATCAATTGTTTTCGGATCCATGGACGAAAGAAGGATTTTTTACTTTTCTTACGAAAGACAATACAATGTTTTTTGCGATTGAGGAAAAAGAAAAAATCCTGGCATATTGCAGCATGCAGACAGTGCTGGACGAGGGAGATATCCTGAATGTAGCAGTAAGCCCTGAAAGACAGAGAGAGGGAATCGGATATTTTCTTGTAGACAGTATGCTTAAGATGGCTGAGATGTCCGGAATCCATATCGTACATCTTGAAGTACGTGAAGGGAATGGTACGGCTCGAAGGCTGTATGAACGGCTGGGATTTAAAGAAGACGGGCTGCGTAAAGATTATTATACAGACCCTACAGAAAATGCAGTTTTAATGACAAAGATGCAGTAAATGCAGGAGTGAAGATATATGTTGGATTTATGTTTGCTTGGAAGCGGTGGAATGATGCCCCTTCCGAGACGCTGGCTGACTGCTCTGATGACCAGATATAATGGCAGCAGTCTGCTGATTGACTGCGGAGAGGGAACTCAGGTCGCAGTTAAAGAAAAAGGATGGAGTTTCAAACCGATCGATGTGATCTGCTTTACACATTATCATGGTGATCATATCAGCGGACTTCCGGGTCTGCTCCTTACGATGGGAAATGCAGACAGGACAGAACCGCTTACTCTGGTAGGCCCTAAAGGACTGGAAAGAGTTGTAAATGCTCTCAGAGTTATTGCACCGGAACTGCCTTTCGAAATTAAATTTATTGAGATCACGAAGCCGCAGGAGGTCCTGGAACTGAATGGATACCGTATTACGGCTTTTCGGGTGAATCATAATGTGATCTGTTACGGATATACGATTGAAATCCTCAGACAGGGGAAATTTTCACCGGAACGTGCAAAGAAACAGGAAATTCCGCTTAAATACTGGAATCCGCTTCAGAAAGGGCAGACAATTGAGACGGATGGAGTAGTCTATACACCGGATATGGTTCTGGGACCGGATCGAAAAGGCATTAAAGTTACGTATACAACGGATACCAGGCCGACGGAATCGATTCTTCGAAATGCTGCAGGTTCAGATCTTTTTATCTGTGAAGGCATGTATGGAGAAGAAGACAAGATTGAGAAGGCAAAAGGATATAAACATATGACTTTCCGTGAAGCAGCAACGCTGGCACATGATGCAGAAGTAAAAGAACTGTGGCTGACGCATTACAGCCCGTCACTGATCCATCCGGAAGAATATATGGATATGGTAAGAGGAATCTTTCCAAATGCCTGGCCGGGAAAAGACGGAAAGTGTATGGAACTGAATTTTGAAGAAGACTAGAGGAGTCTGAAAATGAAAGATACATTGATATTGGCAATTGAAAGTTCCTGTGATGAGACAGCAGCATCTGTCGTAAAGAACGGAAGAACAATTCTTTCAAATGTAATCTCATCACAGATAGAGCTGCATAAGCTGTATGGGGGCGTTGTGCCTGAAATCGCATCTCGTAAACATATTGAAAAGGTAAATCAGGTAATTGAAGAAGCGTTAAAAGAAGCAGATGTGACACTGGATGATCTGGATGCCATTGGTGTAACCTATGGTCCGGGACTGGTTGGAGCACTGCTTGTTGGTGTCGCAGAAGCAAAAGCAATCGCATACGCAAAGAAACTTCCGCTGGTAGGAGTGCATCATATAGAAGGACATGTATCTGCGAACTATATTGAGCATCCGGATCTGGAGCCGCCGTTCCTCTGTCTGATCGTATCAGGAGGACATACGCATCTTGTGATTGTAAAAGACTATGGAGAATTTGAGATTCTTGGACGTACACGTGATGATGCGGCCGGAGAAGCTTTTGATAAAGTTGCCCGTGCAATTGGTTTGGGATATCCGGGTGGTCCGAAGATTGATAAATTATCTAAAGAGGGAAATCCGGATGCCATTGTATTTCCACGTGCAAAAATTGGAGACTGCCCGTATGATTTCAGCTTCAGTGGAGTGAAATCAGCAGTCCTGAATTATATTAATCAGGCACAGATGAAAGGTGAAGAAGTCAACAGAGCAGATCTGGCGGCTTCCTTCCAGAAAGCGGTTGTGGATGTTCTTGTAGAACACACGATGCTTGCGGCAAAAGATTACAATATGAACAAAATTGCCATTGCCGGTGGAGTTGCCTCAAACGGTACACTTCGTGCTGCCATGGAAAAAGCATGCGCAGAACGAGGATATACATTCTACCGTCCTTCCCCGATCTTCTGTACAGATAATGCTGCTATGATCGGAGTGGCTGCGTATTATGAATATACTAAGGGGACCCGTCATGGATGGGATCTCAATGCTGTTCCAAACCTGAAACTCGGAGAACGCTGATTCCACGAGAACCCGGATAAAGAAAAATTCGGGAGTTTTTGGATGTGATCAGAATTTTATAAAACAGGAGGTTTCTGAAATGAAAGAGAAAACAACAGCAATCGTTCTGGCAGCAGGGCAGGGAAAACGCATGCACAGTAAGATCCAGAAGCAGTTTTTGAAGATTCAGGGACATCCTGTTTTATACTATTCACTGAAATGTTTCCAGGAAAGCCCACTTATCCAGGATATTATTGTAGTAACCGGTGAGGACATGATTTCTTATTGCAGGAAAGAAATTGTAGAACATTATCAGTTTACGAAGGTATCTGCGGTGATCGCCGGAGGAAAAGAACGCTATGATTCTGTATATAAAGGTCTTCTTGCGTGCAAAGAATGCGATTATGTCTTTATTCATGATGGGGCAAGACCGTTTATTACAGAGGAAATTTTGGAGAGAGGAATGTTCGGAGTGCAGGAGACAGGTGCCTGTGTTGTCGGTATGCCTTCGAAAGATACAGTAAAAGTATCTGATGAAGCAGATTTTGTGAGTGAGACACCGGACCGAAAGAGAGTCTGGACGGTTCAGACTCCGCAGATTTTTTCTTATGATCTGATCAGAAAAGCACATGAGAGTATTCGTAAAAAGGATATGACAGCTATAACGGATGATGCGATGGTGGTGGAGCAGGAAAGCGGTGCTAAAGTGCGGCTCGTAGAAGGGTCTTATCAGAACATTAAGATTACAACACCGGAAGATCTGGACGTTGCGGAGGTATTTTTGAAAAAGATCAAAAAAATGTAAAAATTTGTATTGACAGCAAAAAGATTTGATGATAGAATATATCTTGCGTCTGGCAGAGACGTGAAGAACACTGAAAAGTGTATAATACGGAGAG
>CAVBPN010000013.1:11003-11852 GCA_963597235.1 bacterium | reverse complement strand
ATCCTCCGGTTAAGAAAAGCCCTCTTTTTCTCTTCCATCGGATCTATCGTGAACACAGCACCTATGCCTGCTGTGTGACAACCATGTGTTATACAGAAACTTTTAACGCGGTTCCCAATCGCAAGCATATATACATAAAAGTCGATTACTCCATGCCTACGGCATTCTCGTAATCGCACCCATCATTCGCAATCCGCCCTGTCAGGCTACTTGCTCATGTGGGTTAGCCTGTCCAATGTCGATATGCTCTTACGTGCAAGCACGCTTCGCATATCGCCGCTGTACAGGACTTTTATTACAGGTTATCCAAGCCTTCATACATCGTTCCGATCGGCATGATCACGGCGATTACCAGCGTACCGACGATCAGTGCCATAAATATGATGATCAGAGGTTCCAGTGCTGCCAGTACGCTCTGGGTTGTCATCTCAACTTCTTCATCATAATAATCGGCAAGCTTTGCCAGCATTTCTTCCATATTACCGGTTTCTTCACCAATCCCGGTCATCTGGCATACCATCGGCGGAAAGATTTCACTGGCTGTGAGGGGTTCAGAAAGGGGAACGCCCTTCATAACCTCTTCTTTTGCCTTCTGGAATGCATTTTTATAATGAATATTGTCGATGATCTTTGTACAGGTATCGAGGCATTCCGGTGTTGATATACCGGCTCCCATCAGTGTGCTCATTGTACGTGCAAACCGTGCACAGGCTATCTTTACTGTAAGCTTTCCGAACAGCGGCATTTTCATTTTTATGTGATCGATTTTAAGTCTTCCCTGTTCTGTCTGATAAATAAGCCGATAAACCGCCATAACTGCCACAACAACCAAAACGATCACATACCAGT
>CAVBPN010000013.1:0-10993 GCA_963597235.1 bacterium | reverse complement strand
GTCCATTTACTGAGGTTCATAACCCCCATAGTCAGTGCCGGCATCTCTACATCCAAATCTGCAAACATATCTATAAAGATCGGGATTACGTAGAGCAGCATGACTGCAATTACTCCGATTACTGCAAACATCAGAATGATCGGGTAGATTGTTGCCTTACGGATCGTCGCCCTCAGTTTTGCTTCTTTTTCGAAATGGACTGCCATTCGCTCAAAGGATATGTCAAGGCTTCCGGATGATTCACCGGCTGTCACCATGTTTACCAGCATGGGCGGAAAGATATCCGGGATCGCCGCCATGGAATCCGCCAGTGTATTACCTTTTTCGACATTTATCAGGACATCAGCGGTTGCCTTTTTAAGCCACCTGTTCTCTGTCTGGTCTGTCAGCATCTGCAGTGCCTCTTTCATGGGGACACCGGACCGGGTAATACTGACAAACTGCCGGCAGAAGACGCTGAGGTCTCTTGGCTTTACTTTTTTACCTATGGAAAAATCCAGGTCTTTATTCAGAACTCCCTGTTCCTTTATTTCAACAGGAAAAAGTCCGTCTTTTTTCAGCTGCTGTGAAACTTCTTCTCGGTTCTCAGCAACTATCCTGCCGCGTTTCTCTTTCCCCTTAGGGGTAACGGCAATATAGATATAACCGGGCATTTACTTTTCCTTTCTTATATCTTTTCTATATCTTCCTAATATCAATATGAAATCCGGATCCTGCATTCAGATTTCAAAATTCACTTTTTTATTCATTGATACCGGATCCTGTGCATACATCAGCACTGCATCTGCGCTGATCTTACCCTTCATAAACAGGTCGTACAGGGCATCATCCATTGTGATCATTCCGGATCTCCGGCTGGTCTGCATCACAGACGGGATCTGGAAAGTCTTTCCTTCACGGATCAGATTCCGCACTGCATTATTTGCAAACAGGACTTCAAGTGCTGCAACACGACCGCCTTTTTCCTTACGAAGCAGCTGCTGTGAAACGATACATTCCAATACAGCTGCCAGCTGGATACGGACCTGCTGCTGTTGATCCGGTGGAAACACATCAATGATCCTGTCAATGGTCTTGTCCGCTCCAATCGTATGAAGCGTTGAGAATACAAGATGACCAGTCTCAGCCGCCGTGATTGCTGTCGAGATTGTTTCAAGATCCCTCATCTCACCTACCAGAATGACATCCGGGTCTTCACGGAGTGCCGCTCGGAGCGCTTCCCCGTAGCTGGCGGAGTCGCTTCCAATCTCCCTCTGATTGACAACGGCTTTATCATGTCTGTGAAGATATTCGATGGGATCCTCCAGTGTAATAATATGGTAAGGATATTTCTGATTAATAACATGAAGCAGAGATGCCAGTGTCGTGGATTTACCACTTCCGGTCGGTCCTGTTACAAGGACAAGACCTCTCTTACGACTGGTGATCTCAACGACTTCTTTCGGGATTCCAAGGCTCTCCGGCTCCGGAATTTCAAACGGAAGGCATCTCATGACAGAAGCATAAGTTCCTCTCTGCAGGAACACATTGACACGAAAACGTCCCACACCGGGGATCGCATATGCGAAATCCGTCTGTCCTGCTTTATGAAATTCTTCTGTATGGCGTTCATCCATCAGTGGAAGAAGAAGATCTTTTAGCATATCCGGTGTCAGACACTCACCCTCGATGGGAGCAAGAACCCCGTCTACACGGTAGCAGGGTGGCCGTCCTGCCGTAAAATGAATGTCCGATGCATTTTCGTCGATCGACTGTATTAATATCTCTTTCAGATCATACATTGAAATCGCACCTGCCTCCTGCTGTTATGTACAGCATTATTGCATAATCAAAATTATGTGTTATACTCCGTGTCTTCATACGAAGCCTTCAGCATTTCTTCTATAGAAGTTATTCCATCAAGGACATAGCGGATTCCGTTTTCACGGAGGGTTCGCATGCCGGACTGCTTTGCTGCCGCGATCATCTCTTCTGTAGGTGCATGCTCAGCGATCAGCTTACGCATGTCATCGTTGACTTCCATGATTTCAAAGACACCGGTTCGTCCGAAGTATCCCGTATTACTGCAAAGTTTACATCCAACTGGTTCATATACCTCTGTCTGTTCTGCCTGTGACCTCTTAAGGATACGTTTTTCTTCATCTGTGGCCAGACGTTTCTTACGACAGTGCGGGCAAAGCTTACGGACAAGTCTCTGGGCAACAACTCCGATGATCGCATCTGCGATCAGATAACGTTCCACTCCCATATCTGCCATACGGTTCAGCGTACCGACTGCATTGTTTGTATGCATCGTTGATACGACCAGATGTCCTGTAATGGATGCCTGTACCGCGATGGATGCTGTCTCCTGGTCACGGATCTCACCGATCATGATGATATCCGGGTCCTGACGGAGAATCGATCTCAGTGCGGATGCAAAGGTAAGTTCTACTTTATTATTTACCTGGATCTGATTGATGCCCTCGATATCAGCCTCAACCGGATCTTCAACCGTTACAATATTTACCTGTTCTTTATTCAGCGCACTCAGTGCGGTATAAAGGGTTGTCGATTTACCGCTTCCCGTCGGTCCTGTTACAAAGAGAATGCCATATGGCTTTGCAAGCATTTTCTGCATTGTTTCCATCTCGTCCGGATCAAGCCCCAGCTCTTTAATGTCTCTGGTCAGATTTAACTTAGAGGAGATTCGCATAACCAGCTTCTCGCCATGCACGGTAGGTATCGAAGAAATTCGGATATCATATTCGCGCCGGTCAACCATAACAGTCATTCTGCCGTCCTGGGGCTTTCTTTTTTCGGAAATATCCATACCGCCCATGATCTTGATTCGGGTGGAGATTGCCGGAAGAAGGCTGTTATCGTAAACCATCTTCTCATAAAGTGCACCATCGATACGGTAACGGACACGGACTTTTGATTCAAGTGCCTCGATGTGAATATCGCTGGCTCTCTGACGAACGGCCTGCTCGATCAGAGAACGGACAAGCTGAACGATAGGTGCATCGCTGACATCGGCTTCTTCCTGATCCTCATCACTGCCGCCCCGAAGCAGTTCACGTTCCCTTGTAAATCTCCGTGCTGCATCCAGTGTCTCAGATGCTCCATAGCAATGGTCGATCGCGGCGAGAATGTCACTCGGTGTCGAAATATACGGTTCTACCTGAAGGTTTGTAACGATGGAAATATCATCGATCGCCTCCATATCCATCGGATCTGCCATGGCAAGATGCAGGATATTAGCATTATATGGGTCCAGCTCAAAAGGAATGCACTGGTATTTCTTTAACAGATTGACGTTTACCAGATTACGAACCTCTTTGGGAATCGTGATTCCGGCAAGCCGGATGGATTTCAGGCCAAGCTGCGTCTGAAGGGCACTGGCGATCATTTCTTCTGTGGTAAATCCGTTTTCGACAAGGATCTCACCGATCTTTTTGCCTGTGCCTTTTTGCAATTCCAGAGCTTTCTTTAGTTTATCTTCTGTAAGGACATTCTGCCTGACAAGCAGGTCACCAAGCCTCATTCGTTCACGTCTGACTGCCATTTATTATCGCTCCCGTCACACATAAATTTTAGTCTGTAGAAATATATATATATATATCATGAAATTTCGTAAAAATCAATAAATTAGATCATTTTCACCAACGTTTCAGTAACGGTTTACCAGAACAACAAAAAATCGGGTGCATGACCCGATCCTTTGAGCATTTTGTTTATTTTTATTTTTTCTTATTATGATAGATCAGAAGTCCTGCGACCGCAAGTACAGCCACTGCTGCGATCCAGGCGAATGGATTCTGATACCAGCTGGATTTAGTAGTCTCTACAGTCTTGCCTGATGTCTGACGGCTGTCATCTGTGTCAGTTTCTTCTGTTTCAGTGTTTTCAATTGCTGCCGGTGTCCCGGTTGATTCTGCTGCTTCGGTCACAGTCGGAGTGACGCTTACTTCAGCATCAGCTCCACTGGCTGTCTGCATGTCAACTGTATCACTGTCTTCGGTCTCGGCAACTGCAGGTGCACTCGTCTCTTCGATCTCCGGATGTTCTGCTGTCCATTCTTCGGTCTTCTCCAGATCCACCCAGCCTTCTGTTCCGTCTGCAGTAGTTACACCCCAGTGACTTCCGTCCACCATCTCGGCATCCTCTGTAATATGAAGTGTCTCGCCGTTCTCGATCTCGCGTACTCCCGGAACTTCACCATATTTCGTGCCCGGTCCCTGATAAAGCTTCTGACTGCCTTCATCAGAATACGCTTTTACATCGTAATCTGCATTGTAGTTGACGTGATCTCTTCCGGCAATATAAAGTTCTGAATCAATTGCTTCTTTTCTTGACTCTGCCGGACGACATTCATCAAGTGGTGCATAACCGTACATGCCATGATATTCGGTGTATCCCCAGGTACGGTTGTTCTCTGTATCTTCTACTTCTCCCTCTATATGAAGTGCTGTTCCGTTTGGAATCAGTTCTTCATTCAGCTTCGAACTGTCAAAATCCGGCTGTGAGTAAATATCAATCCCACCTGCTTTGGATTCCACGATCATATAATAATCTGTTGTATAATCCGGCTCTGTCTTTCCGGTCTGCACATCCGCCATGACATTCACACCCATCAGAAGTCCCAGTATCATGACCAGAAGACTCTTTGCCAGTTTCTTCATTTTATATATCCCCTTCACTCCCGTACAGGTTACTGTTCACTCCGTTCACAGCAACCCGTATATTCCTTTAATTCTTTACTTATCATACCACAGACCCACCCCAATGATAATCCTTTTTTATCATAAAAAAATGCAAAAATCGATAAAAACCGGAAGTTTTTCGACATAACTAAAAACAGAGCCATCACTATACAGATACATCTATATAGCAACAGCTCTTAATAAACAAAAGTAACGGCCCCGGGAAAATCCCCGGAGCCGCTCTCATATCATGGCACTTTTGAGAAAAGCCTTATTTATTTGTACAGAGGTCCGTAATTCTTGCAAGCGCGGAAGTCTGCACCTTCTTTTTCCATTCCGAATGCATTCCATGCTGCCGGACGGAAGATATCTTTTTCTGGTACGTTGTGCATGCAAATCGGAATTCTCAGCATAGAGCACATTGTGATCAGGTCTGCACCGATATGTCCATAGGAGATTGCTCCATGGTTAGCACCCCAGTTGTTCATTACATCGTAAGCGGATTTGAATGCACCGTCTTTGCCATCGCATCTCGGTACGAACCATGTGCATGGCCATGTGTAGTCTGTACGTTTCCAAAGTGTATCAGATACATCTTCCGGAAGCTCTACTGTCCATCCTTCAGCGATCTGAAGAACCGGTCCAAGGCCTTTAACAAGGTTCAGACGAATCATTGTAGCCGGCATAGTAGCTCTTGTTTCAAATCTGGAAGAGAATCCGCCGCCACGGAAGTATCCGTTATCAGCTGCATTCCATGTAGTTGCAGCCATGATAGCTTTCTGATCTTCTTCTGTAACGTTCCACCATTCTTTCATAATGCCTTCACCGTTTTCATCTTTAACAACACCGGAAGCGTCCAGGCAGCATGCACCAGAGTTGATCAGATGGATGATACCATCATTTTCTTTAGCAACGCCTTCAAGATCATATCCTGTAACACGTTTAACAGCATTTGCACTCCAATATGTACGAACGTCTGCGAACATCTGAGCACGTCCTGTAAGGAGTTTCATGAACAGCATTCCAAGACCGTTCAGTACGTCGTTCTCTGTAGCAAGGATGTATGGCTCTCTGGCTCCGTTCCAGTCGAAGGAAGTATTCAGCATAGCTTCTGCGAAGTCACCGTTCGGATAGAAGTCTGTCCACTGTCTCTGTCCCTGGAAACCAGCTGCGATTGCGTTATGTCCGATTGCTTCTTCAGAGAATTCAGGATCAAGATTGTCACATCCATTCATAAGTTCCTGGATGATAACTGCCATCTTAACTACGAATTCAAACTGCTCTTCTTTCTGCTCTTCTGTCATCTGCAGTTCCGGTGGGTTCTTGTCGAATCCGATTGTGCAGTTTTCTTTAGCCCATTTCAGAGCTTTTTCGAATTCATCATGATCATAGATGCCTTCTGTCATACGACGGATGATTTCAACTTCATCAACAGATTCTACACGCATTCCAAGGTAGGATTCGATGAAATCCGGGTCGATGATGGATCCACCGATACCCATTGTGACAGAACCGATCTGCAGCCAGGATTTGTTTCTCATAGTTGCAACTGCAACTGCTGCACGACCGAATCTTAACATTTTTTCTTTAACATCTTCTGGCATTTCTGTGTCATCTGCATCCAGAACTTCATGTCCGTAGATACCGAATGCCGGGAGACCTTTCTGTGCATGTGTAGCAAGAACGGATGCAAGGTATACAGCACCAGGTCTTTCTGTTGCGTTGAATCCCCATACAGCTTTAATTGTCTGTGGGTCCATATCCATTGTTTCTGCACCGTAGCACCAGCAAGGTGTAACTGTTACAGTGATATCAACACCTTCATGTCTGAATTTATCAGCGCAGGCTGCTGCTTCACCAACACGTCCGATTGTTGTATCAGCGATAACAACTTTAACCGGCTCACCGTTAGAGTATCTCAGGTTCTCCTCATATAATTTGGCAACGGATTTTGCCATATTCATTGTCTGATCTTCCAGTGATCCTCTGACATCGAGGGCTCCTCTACGTCCATCGATAGTAGGTCTGATACCAATTACCGGGTAGCTTCCGATCAATCTGCTCTTAGCCATAATATTTATTACCTCCATTTAATTAAGTACATGTTTACACGAGATGTTTTCACTAAAAAATCTCGCTGTTTCCTATATTCCATAGTATACATTTGCCAAACGCCAATTACTTGTGTTATAATAGCAAAAAACAGTACAATATTCACTTTTTTTAATTGTTTTGTAAAAAATCTGTGAACTCACGATAAGGAGGCTTTTATTTTGCACGATCTTGACCGCAACGAGGACCGTTTAAGGGGGACTTACGACTTCCCATTTGAATTTCATCATATCGATCAGAGCCATCCCCGCTATGTGATGTCCTATCACTGGCATGTAGAATATGAAATCATACGTATTCTGAAGGGTTCTCTTACCGTCACTTTAGACGAAAAAAGTTTCACTGCCGATGCCGGAGATGTCATTTTTGTGCATAGTGGAATCCTTCACAGCGGAATTCCCGAGGATTGTGTCTATCAGTGCATCGTTTTCGACGGTAACGCTTTTTTGAAAAACAACTCCGTCTGCGCCGGTTACATGCAGAAGATCATTCATCAGGAAATCCTGATCTATCACCACTTTACTCCAAAATATGCAGACATTTGTGCAACTGTAAACACCCTTTTTGATGCTCTCTGGAAGAAGCCTATGGGTTATGAGCTGTCTGTGCTTGGACAATTTTACCACTTTTTCGGTCTGGTTTTTGGTAATCATTACTATCTGAAAAGCGTTACACGCGCGCGGCGTGATTATAAGAGAATCCTTCAGCTGAAACAGGTTCTGGATTTCATTGAGCATAATTATGCATCTCCTCTGACGCTTCAGCAGCTTTCGGCTTCGGTCTCCATGTCACCGAAATACTTTTGTCGGTTCTTCTCTGAGATGACACACCAGACACCGATGGATTACCTGAACCACCAGCGGATCGAGCAGGCATGTTATCAGCTCTCGACCACCGACGATTCGATCACGGAGATTGCATACCGGAACGGCTTCAATGATCTGAGCTACTTTATCCGGACCTTTAAGAAATATAAAGGAATCACCCCCGGTAAATATAAGAAGGCATAAGGACATAAAAAGAGCCCTGGAAACTCACTTCTGTAAGTCTCCAGAACTCTCATTTTCTTATCACATTTGAAGTATTTGCATTACAAAACTTCATTCAGTACAGATAATCCGTACTCAGCAAGGCTGTGGTCTTCTTCACCGGTACCACCGCTGATTCCCAGTCCACCGATGATCGTATCGCCAACTTTCAGCGGTACTCCACCGCCAAAGATTACGATCTTACCATTATCCATCTTATCTACGCCATAGAAAGTTCCTCCCGGCTGGGCAAGCACGCTTAACTCTTTTGTAGACATCCTGACTGCTACGGATGTGTATGCCTTCTTTGTAGCTACATCAAAGCTCACAAGAAAAGCTCCATCCATGACGTGAACCGCGATCGGATTTCCATCCGGTCCGCAGACAGCAATAACAGCTTTCTTTCCACGTCTCTCTGCTTCCTGCTCGATCTTCTCGATCAGGCGCTTCGCACTGGAAAGTGTGATCCTGCCCTGAATACCCATTCGTTTCAGAACTTCCTGTATCACTGTTTCATTAACTGTTCCTGTCTGATTCTGGCTCTCTGTCATTGTTTCGACCTCATCTTTTCCACCGCCGGATGTAATTTCTGAAGGTTTATCCACCATAACAGCAACTTTTCCCCCGTTATTCACATCCACATATCTGGCAAGTGTATAAAGATAATCCGCCAGACGATTCATATATTTCTTGGCACCATTATCCGCACCAAATTTCACGCTGACCGCTGCAAGTGATCTCTCAGCTCTTCTTGCCACGGTTCTCGCCACATCTATCTCCGCTGACAGACGGGACTGTCCCGGAAGCTGCATCTTCTCACTGTGCGGAAGCTTCTCATCCATCCGTGAGATTTCTTCTTCCAGGAACTCAGTTCTGTCATCGTCTACCCTGTATTCCCTTTTAAACGGATCTGCCACTCCATCTGCGATCATCAGCAAAGTGGTCTGGATCTTCTCTACAGTACGAACTGTATCTGCATCCTGAAGCATGGTCTTCACCAGTCCAAGGTAACTGTTCAGTTCATCTATATCGCCAACCAGCTGAACGCGGTCATCAGATTTTGAGACATTTTTTGTATGAATAAGGTTTGTTGTACCTTTATCCCCATTTTTACTGTAAATGTTCATCCGGGCATCTCCTGCGCATTACTGTTCACTGTAAACATATCTGTGGACAGTTGTTTCTGTTTCAGTTCTCTGCTCCTATTAGAAGGACCAGAGTTTTGTATAAATCTTCTTGATATCTTCCTTGGTCGGAACTCGTGGATTTGTAGGTGTGCAGGCATCCGCAAGTGCCATATCTGCCATTTTGTCAATTGCCTCGAAATAATCATCCTGGTCAATTGTACCAAGCTCCTGAATAGTCATAGGAATATTCATTTCCTTCTGCATAAACTGTATCCAGTTTACGAGGGAACGCACGCTCATAACCTGGTTATAATTGCTTAATCCCAGAATATGTGCCACACTTGCATATCTCTCTACTGATGGAAGATATGTTTTCTGACTTTTACTTCTCTTATTAATATTTGCATTAAATTCTACAATGTGCGGAAGAAGCATTGCATTTGCTCTTCCATGTGGAATGTGGAACATTGCACCGAGCTGATGTGCCATACTGTGTGTTATTCCAAGTCCTGCTGTATTAAAGGAAAGACCTGCCAGACAGGATGCAACGTGCATTTTCTTTCTTGCATGCATATCACTTCCGTCGAGATAAGCTCTCAGAAGGAATACACCGCAGATTTCCATTGCTTTTTCTGCAAGTGCTGCAGAAAACTCATTATGATCAGTACTTACATAGGATTCCAGTGCATGAGTGAACACGTCCATACCTGTATCTGCTGTGATAGCCGGCGGTACACTCTTTACTAACTCTGCATCCAGGATTGCTTCATCTGCTGTCAGGCTCGGTGAAACAAGTGGATATTTTACTTTGGCTTCGGTATCGTTTACAACTGCAAAGGATGTAACCTCAGAACCGGTTCCGCTTGTAGTAGGAACGGCAATCAGACCAACCTCGCTGTAATGGTTGATCTTCAGTGCAAACTCTCGAATTGCCTTGGAGGAGTCAATTGCAGATCCACCGCCAACTGCGATGATAGCTTCAGGCTGATAGCTTAAAAATTTCTTAACTCCGTCTGCGATCTTATCAACAGGCGCATCCGGTACAACATTGCTGAAAATATCGTATTCAATGCCGCCTCTTGCTAAAGGCTCTGTGATCAGATCAATCATTTTGCTCTGCACTACGAATGGATCCGTAATGATGAGTACTCTCTTGTATGGTATCTCTCTCAGACGATCCAGTGCGTTGTCTCCAAAATGAATGACTGTTTTCATTCCAAAGGTCTTCATATCTGTTGCTTCCTTTCTATGGTCATATCTCAGGATAACGGCACTCCACACCTTCGTCGGCGAAATGTGCCTGCCACTTCTCAGACGGCTTCCTGTCTGTCACGACCACATCTATATCCCGCAGTTTTCCTGCAACGGAAAATGCGGTCTGATCAAATTTTGTACTGTCGACTACCAGAATCTTTTCACGGCCGGATGCGATCATGGCTTTTTTCGTAGTACCAAAAGCTTCCTGCGACTCCATGATTCCCCATTCATGATCCAGTGCCTTACAGGAGATAATGACTTTATCCACAAAGTAGGAACGAATCGCATCTTCCGTTCTGGACCCCAGGAAAGCAAGGTATCCTTCTTTCATGACACCTCCGGTAGAAATGATATTCCACCCGGAAACATCGGATAATTCCAGAAGAATCTCCATGGAGTTCGTGATCACGGTAAGACGCTCTTTCTCTTTCAGTGCCTTTGCGATAAATACCGCAGTGGTACTCGCATCGAGAAAGATATGGTCACCTTCCTGCACCAGAGAGGCTGCAATCTCAGCCATCTTCTGTTTACCGCCAACATTCTGGTTTTTTCGAATATTGAAGGGCAAGTCGATACTTACATCTTCATTTATGACAGCCCCGCCGTAACTCTTGGTGGCAAGTCCTTCTTTTTCAAGCTTGTCAAGATCGCGGCGGATCGTTTCTTCAGAAACTTCATAGAGCTGACTGAGTTCACTTACAACGACTCGTTTTTCAGCCTGTAATTTCTCAAGAATTAAATTCCGTCTTTCTAATGCCAGCATTTACTTTGCCCCCTTTTGAGA
>CAVBPN010000012.1:2480-2893 GCA_963597235.1 bacterium | reverse complement strand
TGGGTACTGAGTATGAAGGATCTCTTTTGCTTTCTCAGGTGTCATACCTTTCTTTGCTCTCAGTTCTACAAATTTGTCAATGTATGCCTGAGTTTTGTCAGATGTCTCTGGGTCAACGATGGTTGCTCCGGAGATATCGAATCCGCCTTCAGCAGCTTTCTTATTGATTTCTTCTTCGTTTCCGATGAGGATGATCTTGGCAACTCCCTCTTTCAGAATCTTATCAGTTGCCTCAAGAGTTCTCATGTCCTCTGTCTCTGGCAGTACGATAGTTTTGATGCTTTTTTTTGCTCTTTCTTTGAGTAAATCAACAAATCCCATGATTAAATGGCTCCTTTCGTTATTTCGGTCATATCTGACCATGTGAGCGTCTGAATATGACCTCACAGTTAAATTTATTATAACCCCAGTTC
>CAVBPN010000012.1:778-2470 GCA_963597235.1 bacterium | reverse complement strand
TCTTCCGACAGGTGGTATTTTTTGACGTGCAATTTGGGCATTTTCTCCACCCCGGAAGACTCTTCTGAAATGTTTTTCAGTTTTTCTTTATATTTTTTTATGCAGATGATACAATAAAAATAATTTTATTTCGGACAAAGGCAGGTATTTCATATGAAGGTAACCGGAATCATTGCGGAATATAATCCATTCCACAGAGGCCATCAGCATCAGATCGATTATATAAAAAATGTGCTTCGTTCAGATTATGTGATCGTGGTCATGAGTGGTGACTATGTACAGAGAGGTACTCCTGCTCTGTTTCCAAAACACCTTCGTGCAGAGATGGCACTTCGTTGTGGCGCAGATCTTGTACTTGAAATGCCAGTATCCGTAAGCACTGCAAGTGCAGAAGCTTTTGCTATGGGTGGTGTTTCCATACTGAATGGCCTGCAGGTTGTGGATGAGCTCTGTTTTGGCAGTGAGTGCGGTGAAACTTCTGCGCTGCAGGAGCTTGCGGAAATTCTTGTAAAGGAACCAGAAGAATACCGTCAGCCTCTGAAAGTTTTTTTAAGCGAAGGTCTGTCTTTTCCGGCTGCCAGAAATCAGGCATTGATCGAATTTTTCAAAAATCCTCATTATTTTGAGGGAGACGATTTTGATGGTATTCTGACACCACTTCTGAATCAGGTCACGCAGATTATGAATTCTCCGAATAATATTCTTGGAATCGAATACTGTAAAGCACTGTTCCGCTTAAGAAGTACCATCCAGCCGGTCACTCTGAAACGACAGGGAATGGGATACCATGAAGCGGTTCTGAATCAGCAGACCACTTCATCATCAGCAAATTTTGCTTCTGCTTCTGCGATTCGAAATGCTTTAAAATCAGGTTTTGGCATCAGAGAAATTCTAAAGGAGATTCCGGACAACGCCACATTAGTTCTGGAAACTGCTGTTAATAAAAAAAAGTTTCTGCTGGAAGACGATTTTTCACTCCTGCTGCAGTATTGTCTGTTAAACGAAACTCCTGAATCACTTGTTGGATATGTTGATATGTCAAAAGATCTGGCAGCCAGAATTTATAACCAGGTCAATCACTTTGAAAATTTCACACAGTTTACAGATCTTCTGAAAACAAAGGAACTTACTTATACAAGAATTCAGCGGGCATTGCTCCACACAATTCTAAAAGTCAGTGAACAGCCAAAAGAAATTCCGTACGCACGGGTTCTGGGATTCAGGAAATCTTCTTCTCCGTTGCTTAAAGAAATCAAGCAGCACACAACTATCCCTGTCATCACGAAAGCTGCCGATGCCGCAGGGATTCTTTCAGCAGCCGGGCAGGAAATATGGAATGATAATCTGCGAGCTTCCAATATCTACGAAAGTGTTCTGGCGCAGAAAACAGGGCGTTCTTTTATCCATGAATATCAAAAACAGCTGGTTCTGCTTTAGAACCAGCTGTTTTTTATTCCTGACGGAATCAGATTTTAAATCAAAAACATTATTTTACTTTGACTGCTTTAGCTGCAGAATAAGCGGAGAATACATCTACACCAGCTTCATTTGCTTTTACGGCACGAACCTTGTAGTAGTATTTTTTACCTTTCTTAGCAGTTTTATCTGTATATTTTACAGTAGATCCTTTTGTAATCTCAGCAATCTTAGTATATCCGGAACCTTTCTTTGTAGAACGATAAACAACATATC
>CAVBPN010000012.1:0-768 GCA_963597235.1 bacterium | reverse complement strand
TCCTGCTGCACCATTTACTTTCTGCCACTTCAGGTTTACTTTACCATTAGAGCTCTTACCGGATGTGATCTTTGTCTTGCCAATTGTTGTGTTGGAAACAGATGCTGTTGCTGCTGCACTGCATCCACTGGTGATTACACCATCGTCATTATATTTATTATCTGATGGTTTCCAGTTGTATGTTGTACCATTCTTGCATGCAACTACATAGTAATAGTATTTTACGCCTGCCTGCGGACCGTCATACCATGTATGCTCAACACCATTATTGTCCACATAAGAAACTTTTCTGTCAACGATGGAAGTTGCTGTCAGTTTCTTTTCAGAAGCTTTGTAAGCATACTTACTGTTAGAATCGGTAATCCACTCTGTCAGTCGTTCACCGTTGCTGTAAGAGTAAGACTTCGTATCTTTATCATAAAGATATGCAGGAGATGTACTTCTGTATACTCTGTAGAAGTCTGCACCTGCTACTCCCTTCCAGGAAACAGTAACGGAACCGTCAGCTTTATTTACAGATGTTTTTACAGATGTCGGAACTGCAAGATATGGATTAACAGTTACCTCATATGCATCTGTATATTCTTTCGGGTTTCCGTTCTTATAAGCACGAAGTCTGTAGGTTACACTTTCACCATCAGCTTTTGGCAGTGTTACAGCATATGTAGACGCCTTTGTGATCGTTTTGTATGTTTCCCATTTATCTGTATCATTGTTTTTCTTTTCGATCAGATATCCATTACCAGCATATACCGGGCTCCATGTAAG
>CAVBPN010000011.1:0-2349 GCA_963597235.1 bacterium | reverse complement strand
CCATCGTAAAGTGTAGCTTTTACACCAACTACCGGGTATGCAGCCAGAGGTCCTTTCTGAACGCATTCCTGCAGACCTTTTTCAACTGCCGGGAAATAGTTCTTCGGTACTGCACCGCCAACAACTACCTGCTCAAATACATATGGAGTTTCCAGGTCACCGGATGGCTCAAAACGCATCTTGACATGTCCGTACTGGCCATGTCCGCCGGACTGTTTCTTATGTTTACCTTCCACATCGGAATTCTTGCGGATAGTCTCACGGAATGCAACCTTCGGTTTTGAAAGTTCGATGTCTACTTTATAGCGTTCTTTCAGCTTGCTGACTGCGATCTCAAGATGCTGATCTCCCATTCCGTAAAGGAGTGTCTGTCTGTTCGCAGAATCATTTACTACGCGGAGTGTCTTATCTTCACTTGCCATTTTTGCGAGAGCCTGTGCAATCTTGTCCTCATCGCCTTTCTTGACTGCTTTATATCTCTTATAAGTATATGGTGTAGAGATCACAGCCTTCGGATAAAGAACAGGACTTGCCTTTGCGGCAAGGCTGTCACCGGTCTGCACACTTGCCAGTTTTGCAATGGCACCGATATCACCTGCATGAAGTTCCGGAACTTCGATCGGTTTGGAACCTTCCAGTACATACAGTTTATTCAGACGTTCTTCATCTCCTTTTTCTACATTAAGGAGTGTATCATCGGATTTGATTACACCGGATGCAACTTTAATGAGAGAATATTTTCCGAGGAATGGATCTACGATTGTCTTCCATACATATGCGGATTTTGTTTTTGCGAAGTCATAATTTGCTTCAAAAATCTCATTAGTCTTCTGTGAGATACCGTTGCAGGAACGTTTATCCGGGCTCGGGAAATATCCACAGATATCATCCAGAAGGTTGGATACGCCGCGAAGGTTGATCGGAGATCCCATGCATACCGGAACGATGCTTGCATCCTGTACGTTTGTTGCAAGAGCTGCAGAAACTTCTGTGACGGAGAATTCATCGCCTTCGAAGTAACGGTCCATAAATTCTTCGCTGGTTTCTGCTACAGATTCCATCAGGATATCATGATATTTCTCAAGATATTCGTTCAGATATTCCGGAATATCGCAAGGTTCTTTTCCTGCTTTGTCAATGTATTTACGACCTGCCTGTTTAACAACATTGACATATCCTACGAATTTACCGTCTTCACGGATCGGGAAGTGAAGAGGTGCAATCTTCTTACCGTATAATTCAGTCAGATCTTCTACTACTTTTCGATAGCTGACGTCATCCACATCCATGTCTGTTACGAAGAACATACGTGGCAGTTTATATTTCTCGCAGAGATTCCAGGCCTTCTGTGTACCAACCTGTACACCTGCCTTACCTGAAACAACGATGATCGCTGCGTCTGCTGCGCTGACAGCTTCCTCTACTTCACCCACAAAATCAAAATATCCCGGTGTATCAAGTACATTAACTTTTACTTTATCCCACGGTACCGGAATCAAAGTAGTCGAAACAGAAAAATGTCTTTTGATCTCTTCTTTATCAAAATCACTAACGGTATTTCCATCCTCTACTCTGCCAAGGCGGTTAGTCATTCCTGCCAGATAAGCCATTGCCTCTGCTAATGTGGTCTTTCCGGATCCCCCATGTCCTAAAAGAACCACATTGCGGATTCGGTCAGTTCTATAAACGTCCATATGTAATACCTCCCTGTTTGTCTAATATGTTCATATTCTACTAAAATTTCTCGCACTTTTCAAGTATTTTATATAATTTTAACAACATTTTTTGTTCGAATTGTGTAAATTATTAACGAATTTACCGATTTTATGGCTTTATTTGACATTTATAGTATATTCTTTTAAAATAAGAGCATAGTTTAACTTGGAAAGGATATCAAACATCATGAAAACCATTGGTTTTATCGGGCTTGGCCTGATCGGAGGATCTATCGCAAAAACGATCCGAAAATTTCATCCAGACTATCATATTCTGGCATACGCAAAACACAAAGAAACTCTGGCAGCTGCATTAAACTGTAATGCAATTGATGCCGTACTGGAAGAAAAGGATGAACGATACCGTATCTGCGATTATATCTTTCTCTGTGCACCGGTAGAATACAATATAGAATATCTGAAATATCTGAAAGATATGATTTCTGACAAGTGTATCATCACAGATGCCGGAAGTGTTAAAGGACCAATTCATAAGGCTGTAAATGATCTTGGCATGGATCACTGCTTTATCGGGGGACATCCGATGGCTGGTTCTGAGCAGTCCGGTTTCGCACATTCTTCAGACCATCTGCTTGAAAATGCATATTATATCCTGACACCGGGAGGACAGGTT
>CAVBPN010000010.1:9242-11361 GCA_963597235.1 bacterium | reverse complement strand
GGTTGCCAATATCGGAACGGGACTTGCGATGCTCAATAAGAAAACAGTTGTAGTGGATACGGACATAGGACTTCGTAATCTGGACGTGATCTTAGGGTTGGAGAACCGGATCGTATACAATCTGGTGGATGTTATCAACGGAAGCTGCAGAATGAAACAGGCGCTGATCAAGGACAGACGGTATCCGGATCTGTTCCTTCTGCCTTCTGCCCAGACAAAAGATAAATCAGCAGTTTCTCCGGAACAGATGATAAAACTTACGGATGAGCTCAGAGAAGAATTTGATTATGTTCTTCTGGACTGTCCTGCCGGAATTGAGCAGGGATTCCGTAATGCGATTGCGGGGGCTGATAAGGCTATCGTTGTTACGACACCGGAAGTTTCTGCAATCCGTGATGCGGACCGTATCATAGGTCTTCTGGAAGCTTCTGACCTGAGAGACATCCATCTGATTATAAATCGTCTGCGCCCGGATATGATTGCCAGGGGAGATATGATGTCAGTGGATGATGTGACGGAAATCCTTGCGGTAGATCTTCTGGGAACGATTCTGGATGATGAACAGATCGTAATCGCAGCGAACCAGGGAGAACCGCTTTCCGGGCAGAAATCGCAGGCAGAAGAGGAATATCGCAATATCTGCCGCAGACTTCTGGGAGAAGATGTTCCGTTTATGGAACTGCAGCAAAAGAAAGCCAAGGGTATGCTGAAAAGACTGAGTGAGATCTTTCGTAAATAATCGGAGTCTGTCAGGAAAAGGAGGGTATTCCAGTGAAACCTTTCGGTCAGGTAAAAGGTCGTTCTGCGGAATATGCCAGAAACAGGATGAAACTTCTTCTGGTCTCCGAACGAATCGACTGCTCTCCGCAAATGATAAGCATGCTGAAAAATGATTTGATTCATACGGTTAAAAAGTATATCTCCATAGACGAAAAACAGGTGACGGTCCGAATTACGCAGGAACCACCCGTGCTTCATGCGGAGATACCCGTATGCTCCAAAAAGGAACAAAGGACAAAATGTTAAAACAGTATAAATTACGATTTTACAATTTCAGACTGGTGATATTTCTCGTTGCGATCAGTGTGATCGGTATTGTGCTTGTAGGGAGTGCCAGAGAAGATCTGAAATCCAAACAGCTGGCGGGAGTTATCCTTGGCCTTATCATTATGGTCATCCTGTCACTGATCGATTATTCATGGATTTCAAATTTTCAATGGATCATGTACGGAGCCAATATTGTACTTCTTCTGATCGTGCGTCTCTTTGGAGATTCTGCTAATGGTGCAGCCAGATGGATCGATTTCGGATTCATCCGATTTCAGCCGACAGAGTTATCGAAGATTATTATCATACTATTTTTTGCCAGGTTTTTCATGGATCATGAAGAAGACCTGAATACACTTAAAACACTTGCAAAATCTGTGGTACTTCTGGTAATTCCGCTGCTTCTGATCTATGAGCAGCCGGATATGAAAAATACACTGATGCTTCTGGCTGTGTTCTGCATTCTGATCTATGTTGCAGGAATCAGCTATAAGATCATTGGCGGGATGTTTCTGATCATTATTCCGCTGGCAATCATTTTTGTGTCGATCGTGGTACAGCCGGATCAGAAACTGATCAAAGATTATCAGAGAAAACGTATTATGGCATTCCTGTATCCGGAAAACGAAGAATACAGTGATGATATTGAACAGCAGAATAACTCCAAGACTGCGATTGCTTCGGGAGAACTGATCGGTAAGAAACTTTCCGGAGATAAAGAAGTTGCTTCGGTAAATGATGGTAACTTTGTGTCAGAAAACCAGACAGACTTTATTTTCGCGGTGGTCGGAGAAGAATATGGCTTTATGGGCTGCTGCAGTATCGTACTTCTGCTTCTGGCGATTTCTGTGGAATGTATCCGGATGAGCCTTCGGGCGAAGGATTTATCCGGAAAGATCATATGCTGTGGTATGGCAAGTATCATATCGCTGCAGAGCTTTCTGAACATATGTGTTGCTACGGGGATTGCACCGAATACCGGTACACCGCTTCCATTTGTCAGTTATGGACTTACTTCACTGGTCAGTCTTTACATTGGAATGGGACTTGTATTGAATGTAGGACTTCAGAG
>CAVBPN010000010.1:7652-9192 GCA_963597235.1 bacterium | reverse complement strand
GCCAGAAGTTCTGCCAGAATGCGAAAAATGCGTAAAAAACGAATAAAGAATACGATCCTTCTGGTAGCATTGCTGCTGGCTCTGGTATGCGGAGCAGGGGCTTTAGTCCATGTGCTGCGCGGAGGAAGTGGCTCCGGAACAGTAATGGCCTATAAGACCAGTAAAGAATTTCAGCATCAGAATATAACAGGGACAAGCCAGCGGGCAGAGGCTTTTGCTGCGGATCTTTGCGTGGTATCCGGTGACCAGGAAATGGATTCTGTTTCTCTGGAACAGGATCAGAATGGTGTTCTGCTGAATCTGAAGGATAAATCTGTTTTATATGCAAAGGGTGCATATGATAAAGTCTATCCGGCCAGTATCACAAAGATCATAACTGCACTTCTTGCGTTCAAGAACAGCAATATGGATGATGTGGTTACGATCACACAGGAAAATATTACTCTTGAGGAAGGATCTCAGGTGGTAGGTTTTCAGGAAGGCGATCAGGTTACTATGGATCAGCTGGTGCACTGCCTTCTGGTTTATTCAGGAAATGATGCAGCGTCTGCAATTGCAACCCATGTGGGTGGCTCGACAGAGAATTTTGTGGCAATGATGAATGAGTATGCGGCTCAGCTTGGATGTACCGGCACTCATTTTACGAATCCGCACGGATTACAGGATGAAAACCATTATACAACACCATATGATATCTATCTGATGCTGAAGGAAGCACTGAATTATCCGGAATTTACGGAGATCACACAGCTTCCAAGTTATACAGTTACATTCCAGCACAGTGATGGATCTGAGGAGAGTGTGGCACTTACTGCAACAGACCATTACCTTACAGGAGAGGCAAACGCTCCGAAGGGTGTAACGATCCTTGGCGGTAAGACCGGAACAACGAACAGCGCAGGAAACTGTCTGGCGCTGCTCAGCCAAAACTCTTACGGTGAGCCGTATATTTCAATCGTTATGGGCGCATCTACAAAAGAACTGCTTTATCAGCAGATGACCTCTCTTCTTGAGAATATAAATACTATGTAATATAAAACTCCGGGAATGATTTTCCGGAGTTTTTGGCATTAATACAGGAATACAGGGAAATATTCATGCTATTTGGAAAAAGTGACAAAAAAAACTAAATTCCTCTTGAATTTTAAAACAAGTTGCACTATAATATTAACCATATTCAACATCGTTTTTATTCAAAAATTATATATTGTGTCTAAGGAGGAAAACAGCATGGTTGAACTGATCGTAGGAAAGAAAGGCAAAGGCAAAACAAAAGTACTGTTAGACAAAGTGAACGGCGCAATTAAAGAGGCTAATGGCAGCATTGTTTACTTAGACAAAAGCACAAAACATATGTATGAACTGAATAATAAAGTTCGTCTGATCGATGTATCTGTATATCCGATCAAAAACGCAGATGAATTCGTTGGATTTGTATGCGGTATCATTTCACAGGATCATGACCTTGAACAGGTTTATCTTGACAGCTTCCTCACAACCGCTAAACTGGAAGGCAAGGATGTTACCAGCGCACTGGAAC
>CAVBPN010000010.1:0-7642 GCA_963597235.1 bacterium | reverse complement strand
ACCGCTGTAGGTGAGAAGTTTAATGTTAAATTTGTTATCAGTATGTCTCTGGATAAAGAAGAGGTTCCGGAATCCTTACAGGATAAGATTGTAACTGCTTTATAGAAGTAAAAGAGAATTCGGGATCAGTCTTTTTAGATGATAATTACATAAGATGGGGTAATCGGGGGATTCTGTTGGGGGACAGGATCCTCTTGTTTTGTCAAAAATTTTTAGATTTTTTTTAATTTCTCTTGACGAGTGGAAAAAGCCATGCTATTATATAGCAGATGCCGCACAGAGAGGTTTAAGAGTGTGAGTTCAGAGCTCATTCCACCATATCTGGCGAGTAAAGTTTATAGGAGGTGCCACAGATGTACGCAATTATTGCAACAGGTGGTAAACAGTACAAAGTTGCCGAGGGCGACGTAATCAGAGTTGAAAAGCTCGGTGTTGAAGCTGGTGAAACCGTTACTTTTGATAACGTTCTTGCAGTTAGCAATGAAGGTTTAAAAGTTGGAGCTGATGTAGCTAATGCCAGTGTTACCGCTTCTGTAGTTGAAAACGGAAAAGCTAAAAAAGTTATCGTTTACAAATACAAAAGAAAAACTGGATATCACAAGAAAAACGGTCACAGACAGCAGTTCACTAAAGTTAAAATCGAAAAGATCAACGCTTAATCTGGTGTTTGCATGATTACAGTGACAGTCAGTAAGAAGAACAATTCCTATATCAGCTTTACATCCAAAGGACATGCCGGATACGCAGAAGAAGGACAGGACATCATATGTGCCGCTGTTTCGGCTCTTGTGATCAATACGGTGAATTCTCTGGAACAGCTGACAGGAGACCATATTCAGGCAGAAGAGAGTGATGGATTTGTTTCCTTTTCTTTCACGGAGCCTGTTACGAAAGAGGGAACTCTTTTGATGGATTCTCTTGTTCTCGGACTGACAGAAATTGAGAATAGTTATTCTAAATGTTATTTAAAAGTAAAAGTCAGGGAGGTGTAACGACATGATGAAAATGAACCTTCAGTTATTCGCACATAAAAAAGGTGTTGGTTCTACAAAGAACGGCCGTGACTCCGAATCCAAGAGATTAGGTGCCAAAAGAGCAGACGGACAGTTTGTTAAAGCTGGAAACATCCTTTACAGACAGCGCGGAACAAAGATTCACCCAGGTGAAAATGTAGGCTGTGGTAAAGATTATACATTATTTGCACTGACAGATGGTGTAGTAAGATTCACCAGAAAAGGACGCGATAAGAAACAGGTTTCTATCGTTCCGGTAGAGGCAGAATAATCAAGTTCAACGTGAGGCTTCAAATCGTTCAGGTTTGGAGCCTTTCTTTGAATTCAAAATTATTTTAAAATAAAAAGGAGCGACATATGTTTGCAGACAGAGCAAGAATCATTATCCGTTCAGGTAAGGGCGGAGATGGACATGTAAGCTTCCGCCGAGAGCTGTATGTACCGAATGGCGGTCCTGACGGCGGAGACGGTGGAAGAGGCGGAGATGTGATCTTTGAAGTAGATGAAGGTCAGAATACGCTCGGCGAATATCGTCATAAACATAAATTTAAAGCACAGGACGGTCAGGAAGGCGGAAAGAAACGCTGCCATGGTGCTGATGGTGCTGATATCGTTCTGAAAGTTCCGGAAGGAACTGTTATTATGGAAGCACAGTCACGTAAGGTAATTGCAGATATGTCCGGTGAAAATCGTCGCCAGATCGTTTTAAAAGGCGGACGTGGCGGTAAAGGGAACCAGCATTATGCGACACCTACCATGCAGGTTCCGAAATTTGCACAGCCGGGACAGCCGGCACAGGAGCTGGAAGTACTGCTTGAGCTGAAAGTTATTGCTGATGTTGGTCTTGTAGGATTCCCGAATGTTGGAAAATCTACGTTCCTTTCCAGAGTAACAAACGCACAGCCCAAGATTGCAAATTATCACTTCACGACATTAAGCCCAAATCTTGGTGTAGTGGATACTGCAAACGGTGGATTTGTCATCGCAGATATTCCGGGACTGATCGAGGGCGCATCCGAAGGCGTTGGTCTTGGACATGAGTTCCTGAGACATATTGAGCGTACCCGTGTGCTGGTGCATATCGTAGATGCGGCATCTACAGAGGGACGTGATCCGGTTGATGATATTCATAAGATCAATAAGGAACTGGAAGCATATAACCCGGAAATTGCAGCAAGACCGCAGCTGATCGCGGCGAATAAAATTGATTGTATCTTTGATGACGGGGAAGAGAACCCAATCGACCGTCTCAAGGCAGAATTTGAACCACAGGGAATCAAAGTTTATTCTATTTCAGCAGTCACAGGACAGGGTCTGAAAGAGCTTCTGTATGGAATCAAAGAGCTTTTGGACAGCGTTCCGGCAGAACGAATCGTATTTGAACAGGAATTCTTCCCTGAAGATGAACTATTTACCGAAAATCTTCCATTTACGGTGGAAAGAGATCCGGAGGATCCGGAAATCTTTATTGTGGAAGGTCCTAAGATCGAAAAGATGCTCGGATATACAAATCTGGATTCTGAAAAGGGATTTGCGTTCTTCCAGCGTTTCCTGAAAGAAGGCGGTATTCTTGAAGAACTGGAAAAAGCCGGTATTGAAGAAGGAAATACTGTCCGTATGTACGGATTTGACTTTGATTATTATAAATAGAAAGGTCTGAAAATATGACAAGCAAACAGAGAGCATACCTGAAAGGGCTTGCAATGAAAATGGAACCAATCATGCAGCTTGGCAAGGGTTCTGTCACACCGGAAAATACAGCAGCCGTTGACGAAGCGCTTGCAGCAAGAGAACTGATCAAGATCAGTGTACTTCAGAACTGTCTGGATGATCCGCGTCAGATGGCGGAAGTTCTGGCAGAAAGAACGCATTCTCAGGTCGTTCAGGTGATTGGAAGAAGGATTGTCCTTTATCGCGAAGGAAAAGACAATAAGAAAAAAATCATTCTTCCGTAATACAGGGAGGAATACAGAGAATAATGGAAACCAGACGTAAGAAGATCGGTATTATGGGAGGAACATTTGATCCTATCCATATCGGGCATCTGATATTGGGTGAAAAAACATATGAACAGCTTGGACTGGATAAGATATTGTTTATGCCTGCAGGAAATCCGCCTCATAAGCTGAACAGGGCCGGAAGAGCGACCGATGCCCAGAGAGTAGCTATGGTAGAAAAAGCTATTTCCGGAAATCCGCATTTCGAGCTGTCGTTGATCGAAATGAATGATAAGGGTTTCACATATACCTACCATACTCTGGAAACACTGAAAAAGCAAAATCCGGACACCGATTATTATTTTATTATCGGTGCGGATTCTCTGTATGATTTTGAAAGCTGGAGAGAACCGGCACGGATCTGCAAAGCATGCACGATCGTGGTGGCGGTACGTGACCATGTATCGGCTGAGAAGCTTGATGAACAGATGAAGTATCTGTCCGAACTATTTCAGGGTCACTTTATCAGTCTGAACACACTGAATATAGATATTTCCAGTCAGCTACTGCGTGAGTGGCATCAGAAGGGAAAGAGCCTCCGTTATTATGTCCCGGATGCAGTGGCTGACTATATAGATAAAAATAACATTTATCACACAACAGAGGGAGTTATCCAAAGCAATGTCTGATTACGATTTCATAAAAATGCAAAAAAAACTTGCAAAATATCTTGATGAAAACCGCTTTGAACATACATTAGGTGTCATGTTTACCTGTGCTTCACTTGCTATGGTACATGGTTATGATCTGAAAGATGCACAGGCGGCAGGTCTCCTTCATGACAGTGCAAAATGTATTCCGAATAAAAAGAAACTGAAGATATGTGCGGAACATCATATTCTGGTGAGTGATTTTGAAAAGGAACATCCATTTCTTCTCCATGCAAAACTGGGAGCTTATATTGCAAAGGCTAAATATAATGTTACGGATAAAGAAATACTTTCTGCAATCACATATCATACAACCGGGAAACCGAATATGACGATGCTGGAGAAAATCGTTTATATTGCAGATTATATTGAGCCGGCACGAAATAAAGCACCAAGACTTGCTGAGATCCGTAAACTGGCTTTTGAGGATCTGGATGAATGCATGTACCAGATTCTGAAAGATACACTCACATATCTTGATGAAAATCCGGATGATGTAGATTCAGCAACAAAGGATGCATATGCGTATTATACAACTATACATGAGGACAGGCAGCGGACTTTTGAGCAGGCCTGATCCGGAAAGGACAGATTTCTATGAATAAAGAACAGGAAATGGTAAGCATTGCCTGCAAAGCGATCGATGACAAGAAAGCACTGGACATAAAGGTGATTGATATTCAGGGAGTTTCTGTTATCGCAGATTATTTTGTGATCGCAAGCGGAAGTAACCTGAACCAGGTGCAGGCGATTGTAGATAATGTTGAGGAACAGCTTGGAAGAGCCGGATATGAGCCAAAACAGATTGAAGGAACAAGAAATTCAAACTGGATTCTTATGGATTACGGCGATGTTATCATCCATGTATTTGATGAAGAAAATCGTCTCTTTTATGATCTGGAAAGAATCTGGAGAGATGGAAAAGAGCTGGACGCTTCAGCGTTTTTAAAATGAGTTTACTGTAAAAACTTTATGTAAACTATGTGGAGAAAAGAAATGGGAGTATATCGGAATTAACTGATATACTCCCTCTTTTATTACTGATATAAACGAAAAACACCAAATACTTTACCAAGAATCTGTAGATTGTCATGTACGAGGATCGGTTCCATGGTATCATTCTCCGGCTGTAAACGATAATAGCCATCTTCTTTATAAAAAGTCTTAACTGTAGCGGAATCTTCTACCAGAGCAACTACGATATCTCCATTAGAAGCGGAACTCTGCTGTTTAACAAGAACCTGGTCTCCGTCAAAGATACCGGCATTTATCATACTGTCACCTTTTACTTTAAGCATAAAGCTTTGGGCATTCGGCATATATTCTGCCGGAACAGGAAAATAACCTTCGATATTCTCAACAGCCAGCATTGGCTGACCGGCAGCAACAGTACCAACAAGAGGTACGTTTACAACCTCACGGCGGACAAGGTTAAAATTATCATCAATGATCTCAATCGCACGTGGTTTTGTGGCATCTCTGCGGATATAACCGTTTTTTTCGAGAGCTTCCAGATGGGAGTGGACGGAAGAAGTAGATTTCAGATTGACCGCCTCACAGATTTCCCTTACTGCCGGAGGAAAACCTCTGTTAAGAATCTCATTTTTTATATAATCCAGAATCTCCTGCTGTTTCTTGCTGATTCTTCCGTATGCCATATAAGTACCTCCTGGTTCACGATCATATTACTTATTTGTAAAAAGTATAACATAATTTTATGGTAATAGCAAACAAATATTCGGAAAATATGTTCAGAAAATACGTTCGCTTTGAAATAATTTCCCCTTTTTCTTGTCAGATGAAAGCTAAAATGGTACAATATTCTGGTATGTAATTTAGTTAAGAAAATAAAGGAGGCATTTTTTTGCCTGATAAAGATAAACGTTTTACAGATAATACAGGGATATTAAAGAAAATAAGAAGTGTACTTGGTCTGAATATCGGAACCATGCTGTTCGGAGCTTTGTTTCTCTATATGCTGTTCAGCGTTGTTCTGTATCTGACATCTTCAAATATTGAATCATATCTGGTCATTGCAGGTCCGCTCTCCAGGAATGAGACTTATACAGGCCTGGCGATAAGAACAGAGACTGTACATAAGGCTGAGACCAGTGGTTATGTCAGTTATTATGCCCGTGAGGGAAGTAAGATCAACGCAAATGGTGTTGTTTATGGAATCAGCAGTTCACAGCAGAAAGAATCTTCTGCTGAACTGAGTGCAGATGATCTTTCCTCGATCCGCAGTCAGATGCTGAGTTTTTCAAAGGGCTTTAATTCCAGTAAATTTAATAATACCTACAGTTTTAAGTATAATCTTGAGGGAAGTATTCTGCAGTATGCGGGCGTGAGTGGTACTTCATCTGACTCCGGTGTTGTCAGCTATGGCGGACAGACACTCAGTAAAGCGGATCAGGATGGAATTGTACTGTATTCGACTGATGGATATGAAAATAAAACCGTAGATACGCTCACAGCAGAAGATTTTGACCAGAACGCCTATCATGAAACAGATCTTAAGACACATGATTCTGTCTCAGCGGGTGCGAATCTGTATACACTGGTTGCGGATGAGAACTGGAGTCTTATGATACCGCTGAGTGAGAAACAGGCTGTGAAGCTTGCGGACCGTACTGCGGTGCGCGTAAAATTCCTGAAAGATGATATGACACAGAGTGGTGATTTCAGCATTGTTGAGATTGATGGAGCCAAGTACGGTAAGATTGATTTTAATAAAGGTGTGATCCGCTATGCATCAGATCGCTTTTTGGAGATTGAACTTGTGACAAATACGGTTACGGGACTTAAGGTTCCACTGTCTTCGATCGTGACGAAGGAGTTTTATCTGATTCCGTCAGAGTATGCGACAACAAATGAAGACAGCCAGGAGACCGGATTTATGGTTCTTGGTAAAGATAAAAGCGGAAATGAGACACGTACGTTTGTGAGTCCGTCCATTTATGCAAGCATAGAGGATGGCAGCCAGGATACGGACGATGAGAGTAAAAAGAAATATCTATACTATGTAGATAAGAAATCGTTTAAAGAGGGCGATGTGATCATCAGTCAGAAAGATCAGAGCCGTTATGTAGTCAGTGATGTCGGCGTGCTCGAGGGTGTATATTGCATCAATCAGGGCTATGCTGTATTTCGGAGAATAGAGATACTGGATCAGAATGAGGAATATGCAATCGTTTCAAAGAGTACTGCGTATGGCCTTTCGAGGTATGATCATATTGTCCGGAACGCTGATAAAGTAGATGAAGAAGAGATCCTGTATTAAAATCCAGGAAATTATCTGAAATGCAGAGCAGAATTTTATACAAATCAGGAGGCTGATAATTATGATAACAGAAAATCTTGAACAGGTCCGTAAAAACATTGTGGAAGCATGCAAGGCAGTAAATCGTGATCCAAGCGAGGTAACACTGATCTCCGTCAGTAAGACGAAGCCGGTATCTATGCTTCAGGAAGCGTATGATGCGGGATCAAGAGACTTCGGTGAAAATAAAGTACAGGAGATCATGGATAAATACCCACAGCTCCCGTCAGATATCCGCTGGCATATGATCGGACATCTGCAGAGAAATAAAGTAAAATATATTGTAGATAAGGTTGCACTGATCCATTCTGTGGATTCTCTGAGACTTGCAGAAACGATCGAGAACGAAGCTGCAAAGCATAATGTAACAGTTCCGATACTGATCGAGGTAAATGTGGCACAGGAAGAGAGTAAATTTGGTCTGAAAACAGACGAAGTTCTGACTCTCGTGGAATCAGTAGCAAAACTGCCGCATATAAATATAAAGGGACTTATGACAATCGCTCCGTATGTCGAAGATCCGGAGGAGAATCGTGGAATTTTCCGCCAATTAAAGAAATTAAGTGTTGACATTGAAGCCAAAAACATTAATAATGTTAATATGAGCGTCTTGAGTATGGGGATGACCGGAGATTATCAGGTAGCCGTTCAGGAGGGCGCTAC
>CAVBPN010000009.1:0-4097 GCA_963597235.1 bacterium | reverse complement strand
GAGTTTTCGGAGCTGATCGATTCACTTGGTTCTATTCCGATGGTCCTGACAGCAGAGGAACATGATTTTATCACTGCAGGAGTCAGCCATCTGCCGCATATCATCGCCTCTTCTCTTGTAAATCTGGTCAATAAGCTGGATAATGAGGCTGAATACATGAAGACGATCGCAGCCGGAGGTTTCCGTGATATTACAAGAATTGCATCCTCGTCTCCTGTGATGTGGGAACAGATCTGTATTGAGAATCATGAGAATATTTCTTCTGTCCTTGACGAATATATCCGTATGCTGATTCAGATTCGCTGCTCGATCGACAATCAGGAATCAGAAAATCTTTACGATATGTTTGCAAGATCCAGAGATTACCGTGATTCTATTGACGCAACTTCTTCCGGTCTGATCAATAAGACCTACGTGCTTTATATCGATATTGTTGATGAAGCGGGTGGAATTGCTACTATTGCTACAATTCTTGCAATGGAAGGAATCAGCATTAAGAACATTGGAATCATTCATAACCGTGAATTTGAGCAGGGTGTTCTTAAAATCGAGTTTTATGAGCAGAATGCAATGGAAAAAGGCTGTGCACTTTTGAAAAAACGTAATTATATAGTATATGAACGGTAGGTAATCGTATGGAAATCAGAAAACAGAAAAATTTAAAAGGAACTTTAACTGTACCAGGTGATAAATCTATCTCCCACAGAGCAGTCATGTTTGGTTCTCTTGCAAAAGGAACAACACGTATCTCGCATTTTCTGGAAGGTGCGGACTGTCTCTCAACGATCTCCTGTTTCCGTAAAATGGGAATTGAGATTGACCGAAACGGTTCCGAGATCCTGGTGCACGGAAAAGGTCTTCAAGGACTTAGTGCTCCGAATGAAATTCTGGATGTCGGAAACAGCGGAACGACTACCCGTCTGATCTCCGGTATCCTTGCCGGACAGAAATTTACTTCTGAACTGGATGGCGATGATTCTATCCGTACCCGTCCGATGAAGCGTATTATGACACCACTCACTGCCATGGGAGCCGATATTACGAGCAAGAAAGATAATGGCTGTGCTCCTCTTCTGATCCATGGAAAAGATCTTCATGCGATTCATTATGATTCACCGGTTGCATCTGCACAGGTAAAATCCTGCGTTCTTCTGGCCGGCATGTATGCAGACGGTGTGACCAGTGTGACCGAACCATTTCTGTCCCGTAATCATACAGAGATCATGTTGAATTATTTCGGAGCAAATGTTACTTCGGAAGGAACGACTGCTTCTATCCTGCCGGAACCTGTACTGGAAGGCAGGGATGTAAAAGTGCCTGGAGATATCTCTTCGGCGGCATATTTTATCGCAGCAGGGCTCCTGACACCCGGAAGTGAGATTCTTCTGAAAAATGTCGGCATCAATCCTACCAGAGCCGGAATGCTTAAGGTATGCATGGATATGGGAGCGGATATCACGCTTCTGAACCAGAGTACAGAAGGAGAACCGACCGCAGATCTTCTGATCCGTACCAGCAGCCTGAAGGGAACAACTGTTGAAGGCGCAATCATTCCTGCATTGATCGATGAAATTCCGATGATCGCAGTCATGGCAGCTTTTGCAGAGGGAACAACGATCATTCGTGATGCACAGGAACTGAAAGTGAAAGAATCTGACCGTATTGCAGTTATGGTAGATAATCTGAAACGCATGGGTGCTGATATCGAAGGAACAGATGACGGAATGATCATTCATGGAGGAAAACCACTTCATGGGGCAACGATTGATTCTCATCTGGATCATCGTGTGGCAATGTCCTTTGCTGTTGCGGGTACGATCTGTGACGGACCACTGGATATCCTGAATGGTGACTGCGTAAAGATCTCTTATCCTGAATTCTATCAGGATCTTTACAGTCTCGCCGGAAGCAGATAAAAATAAATGATCGTATTCATATAGAATACTAAAAATGAACCTGTCTTTTGCATGAATATGTGAAATGACAGGTTTTTAATTTTTATGTTAATTATATGCATAGGCTTTTGCTTATAGAGACACTCTACTAACAGAAAACGGAATCTGAAATTATATATGGAATGATTCAGACGGAATCTGCAGGAGGACTCTATGAAAATCTTATTTTATGGTACAAAGGATTATGATCAGCATTTTTTTGACAGACTGAAACCGGAGTATCCGGATATTGAATTTACATTTATTGAATCAAATCTGTATAAAGAAACTGCTTCTCTCGCAGCCGGGTACGATGGAATCTGTGCATTTGTGAATGCTGATCTGGGAACGGAAGTTATCGAAGAACTGCAGCATCAGGGCGTTCGGCTGATTCTGATGCGCTGCACCGGATACAATAATGTAGACCTTTCAAAAGCAAAAGAAAGTAACATTAAAGTTTTGCGTGTTCCGGGATATTCTCCGGAGGCAGTTGCAGAACATGCTATGGCACTGGTACTGACAGCAAATCGTCATATGCATAAAGCTTATATTAAATGCCGTGAAAACAATTTTTCGCTGAATGGTCTTATGGGAGTGAATCTGTACGAAAAGACTGCCGGAATCGTTGGAATCGGAAAGATTGGCCTTGCAATGGCCCGGATCTGTAAAGGATTTGGCATGAAGATTCTTGCGTATGATCTGTATCCCAATAAGGAATCAGGGCTTAATTATGTATCGCTGGATCGGCTTCTGGAATCCAGTGATCTGATCAGTCTGCACTGTCCTCTCACACCTGAGACACATCACATGATAAACAGAGAATCCATTTCACGGATGAAAGATGGCGTAATTCTTGTGAACACATCTCGTGGTGGTCTGATCTGTACGGAAGATCTGATTGCAGGAATCCGTGACCATAAATTCTTTTCAGTAGGACTTGATGTATACGAAGAGCAATCTGATTTTGTGTATGAAGATATGTCAGAGTATATTTTAAAAACTTCTACTGTACAGCGCCTCCTCTCCTTTCCGAATGTGGCATTAACGTCCCACCAGGGATTCTTTACAGAGGAGGCACTGACCAATATTGCAGAGACAACACTTAAGAATGCAGAAGCTTTTCGTACGGGAACAGCGTTGAAAAATGAGGTCCGTTTATAAAAAGATTATTTATAATAAGCTTCTTTCAGGATACGTATCTCTTCCGCCCATCCGGCATCATCATTTGGTGTTTCAAGAATAAATGGAATATCCTGGAGTGCCGGATGTCTGATCACACGCACAAGGGCATCCAGTCCGATCTTTCCTTCTCCGATACGGGCATGGCGGTCCTTGTGGCTTCCAAGATTATTCAGGCTGTCATTGAGATGAATGGCTTTCAGGCGGTTCAATCCGATCACACGGTCAAACTCAGTTAAGACCCCGTCAAGATCGTGAACGATGTCATAACCGCCATCCCAGACATGGCAGGTATCCAGACATACACCCATCTTGTCTTTCTTTTTCACCAGATCAAGAATATTCTTAAGTTCCTCAAAATTTCTTCCCATTTCAGTGCCTTTGCCGGACATGGTTTCCAGTAAAACAGTAGTTGACTGTTCGTTTGTAAGAACATCATTGAGAATTTCTGCGATTTTTTGAATACCTGTCGAAGCTCCCTGTCCGACATGACTTCCCGGATGAAAATTGTAATAATTTCCCGGAGTATACTCCATTCTGCGGAAATCATCAAGAAACGTTTCACGTGCAAAAGTCCGGAGTTCTTCTTTTGCCGCACAGGCATTTAAGGTATAAGGTGCATGAGCTACAATCTTACCGAAATGCTTCTCTTCTGCCAGAGAAAGAAAATTATGGACATCCGTTTCATTAATGGCTTTTGCTTTTCCTCCGCGGGGATTTCTGGTAAAAAAGGCAAAGGTGTTTCCGCCGTTTTTAACAGTCTGCTTTGCCATTGCAGCGTATCCTTTTGAAGACGAAGTATGGTTTCCAATATATAATGTAGACATGAAATTCTCCTTTATAAGTTTTTCTGTAGTTTATCTTAAAGTGATTGACGGAAGCTGTCAAACTTCTTATACTCTTCTTAAATGGAATTATTTGTCAAATTTTGTAAATAATGACAGATATGGAAGGGAGAATATAATGGGACAGACAGACAGACAT
>CAVBPN010000008.1:3818-12769 GCA_963597235.1 bacterium | reverse complement strand
CTGCGTTTTAAGCAGTAATCTGAAAAAGGAAACGCTGGTAGAAAGAATAAGGTATGATTGACAACAGCTTACACAATGATGCTGAAAGAAAAGTATACAGATGCAGAGGGTACATTGCTACCACATCCATCTATTCATCAGTTCCGATATTTCTATAAAAAGACAAAGAAGCAGCAAAACTTTTATATATCCAGAGAGGGAGTGAAAAAGTATCAAAGGAACAGAAGACCGTTATTAGGTCAGGGAGTACAGGAGTTTGCCAGCAGTATAGGAATGGCTATGTTGGATTCTACCATTTGCGATATATACCTTGTAAATGAACGTGGAGAACTGATTGGAAGACCTGTTTTAACTGCCTGTATTGATGCCTGCAGCTCTATATGCTGTGGCTGTTCGTTAGGCTGGGAGGGCGGGATCTATAGTCTGAGAGGACTTATGCTGAATGTGATAACTGATAAAGTGGAACATTGCAGAAAGTATGGAATGCAGAACGATTGATGAAACTATCTGATTTGTACAATATTTATCTTCCATCCCAGATGTCAACAGAAATCTACAGTAAACTATATCTGGCAATTTTGCGTTCTTTACAGAAAAAAGGAACGAAGCTGGCAGTACAGCAGATGAACAGCAATAAAAGAAATATGAATGAAGCAACGAACAGTCGTGGGAATCAGGAATACCTGCGAAGTGCGGAGATCACAGAGGAAGCAAATTATAATATGATTGACGGACTTAAAAATAATGCAGCACCGAAAGAGAAAAAGAACCGTCCAAAAGAATCTGTCCTTGCGAAACTGAATGAGAAAAAGGAAGAAGTTGCAAGGCGTAGTGGAAAAAAAGCTATGCAGCAGGTAATGGGACAAGATATGGAACGCAAGAAAAACTGATTATAATTTTGGAAAAATAGCATAGAATACTCTTGAGCTGATGCGGCATAAGAATGTTTTGGCGTATTGACAGGACATTTAAAATGACGTATACTAAGCTCAGTGATCGTTCTGTAGAAACTTGCGAAGCCTACAGGCGGGGGAGAGCCTGCGGGTCTCTCCCTCTTTTGTTTTAAGGAGAAATGATATGCAGACACCGAAAAAATTCTCTTCTTTCAGTGACCAGGTTTCCTGGATCAGTGATGAAAAGGGAATAAAAATAAAAGATAGAGAATATGCAGAAGAGATGTTATGTCAAATAGGATATTTTCCCCTTATGGGAGGATATAAACATCTTTTTAGAATATCGAATACAAAGAAATATAAGGCAGGAACAAGTTTTGAAGAAATAGTCAGTTTGTATAGGTTTGATGCAGAGCTTAGAGAGTTGTTCTTTAAATATTTACTACAGATCGAGCGACAGATGCGTTCTTTGATGTCATATTATTTTACTGAAAGGTATGGAGCAGAGCAGAAGCAGTACCTGGATGGTAATAATTATAATAATACAAAAAGGAATCATGCAACAATCATAAAGTTGATAGCGACCTTGAAACGAGCAACAACGACCACAGATTATACATATATCAACTACTACCGCAAGACATATGGTGAAATTCCATTATGGGTTTTGGCAAATGTACTTACGTTTGGAAACTTATCAAAAATGTTCCGGGTAGAAGTTAAAAACACTTGGCCTTCTTATACGTCATGGTTCTCCTAAAAATGGTTATTGGGAAGTTATAGATTGCGACGCAAAGAATAGTGAAGAAACAACAAATTAAAAACAGAAAATCAATAAGATAAAATAATATATGTAATAGGGGTGATTTTTTGATCATCAGTGAAAGAATTTTTTATTTGATCAGCAAAATTGGTATGACCCAGAAAAAATTTTCAGAGCAAACAGGGATTTCTCAAAGTACGATCAGTGACTGGAAAAGAAAGAAAACGAATCCATCAGCGGATAAGATATTGAAAATATGTGAAGTGTTGCAAGTTACACCATATGAATTATTGGCAGAAGATATTTACAGCATAGATGGAAAAACAGATAATCTATTTGCGGTGAATAAGGAAGAAGCGTTTGTTTTGGAGAGCTACAGAGGGTTGCCGAACAGGCAAAAAGAGCGAATGCTGGGATATTTAACTGCATTACAGGAAAGCTGATTTTACAGCAGACTACTATGATGAATAAAATAGATTGCATGTCAGTATTTCAGATTGACATGTAATTTATTTTATATTAATATACGTATATACGATATGTGAAAACGAAATATGAAATTGTAATGTAAAAAGCAGAGGTGAAATATTTCATGCCAACCATATTAGTTGATTATGAAAATGTCAATGGTTCTAATGGATTAAAAGGCGCAGATGCATTGTGCAAGGAAGATACATTGATAATTTTCTATAGTAAGTGCTGCGAAAAAATACGATACGATTATATGCATGAGATAAAAGAAAGCGGATGTGAATTTCGGGTTGTAAAATTAAAAGGGACAGGGAAGAATGCACTTGATTTTTATATTGCAGTGGAATGTGGAATCATTAGTGAAAGAGACGAAAATCAGATTGCAATTATAAGTAATGATAAAGGATTTCAGGCAGTTATTGATTTTTTTAATGCTGATGTAAAAGCAAAGAAAGTACAAATTGTAAAAGCCGGAAATATAGAGAATGCACTTGTGTTATTTCATACACCGGAAGATGCGGAACGGAGAAGAAAATTACAGAACAGAAAAGTATTATTGGATCTGGCAACAGAGAGTGCAAGAATAGAGGAACGGAAGAAGATACAAAGTGAATTAAAAAGTACTTTGATGGGAACAGAATATGAAGAGAAATCGGCAGATATCATTGATTTTATCAGTATAAAAGGAAAACAGGGAAAGAAGGCACTGTACACAGGTGCGTTACATAAGTTTGGGCGAGAAGACGGAAGGGCAATCTATCAATTATTAAAAGATAAAGTGCAAAATTAAATTTATTGACACCACATGTGATACCACATATAATATAAGGAGAAGCTATAACGAAGCACGAACCGATTAAGAAAGTCTATGCGGAAATGATAAAGCAGATTGTAGAAAGTGAGACGAAGAATGATGAAGACGCTGAATGATTATATGGCAATGTCCTATCGTATGGAAATTGTGGAAGATAAAGAGGAAGGCGGATTTGTAGTTTCTTATCCGGATTTGCCTGGCTGTATTACTTGTGGTGAGACAGTGGAGAGTGCAGTAGCTAATGCATTAGACGCGAAAAAAACATGGATTGAAGCGGCATTAGAGGAAGGTGTGAAAATCTATGAGCCGGGTAGTCTGGAAGATTATTCGGGACAGTTTAAACTGAGAATTCCGAGAAGTCTGCACAGATCCCTGGCAGAACATTCCCGGAGAGAAGGAATCAGTATGAACCAATATTGTGTATATCTTCTTTCCAGAAATGATGCAATGTTTTCAAAATAGCGCTTGCGGATGCTACGTACGGTTATGATGAAGATACATGGCAACTTACTCAGAAGTTAAAAAACAAAGGAATAATTAAACAAAGGCTCAATTGTAAATAAAAGTAGTAGAAATAGTGCGGAGTCAGTGGTATATATGGAAAATATAGAAAAATAGCTCATGAGTTTTATGGGAATTGCTGATTAACAGAAAGGACTGAATATGGCATTAAATAATAAATTGAATATTACAGATTCTACAGAACTTGCCAGAATAGAAGAAAAGATAAGTAAGAAAAAAGCCGTTGAATTATTTGAAAATGGATATTTAGATAATTATGAAGCTGGAACTTTTAAGATGCTTGCAGCAATCCATAAATATTTATTTGATGAGGTATATGATTTTGCGGGAAAAGTGCGAACTGTTAATATTGCAAAAGGTAATTTCAGATTCGCACCGATAATGTATTTGCAGGCGGCACTTGAAAATATTGAGAAAATGCCACAATCAACATTTGATGAGATTATTGAAAAATATGTTGAAATGAATATCGCACACCCATTTCGAGAAGGCAATGGGCGAAGTACCAGATTATGGTTGGATTTAATTCTGAAAAAGGAATTGAACATGGTTATTGACTGGAGCGTTGTTGATAAAGACGACTATCTCCTTGCAATGGAAAGGAGTCCCATTAAAGACATAGAAATAAAATATATCTTAAAACAGGCATTGACCGATAAGGTTAATGACCGTGAAGTGTATATGAAGGGAATAGACCATAGTTATTATTATGAAGGATATTTTATATACAAAGCTGAAGAATTATGATATATATTCCGACAACATTAATTTTCATTAAAGCAGTGAGATTTTTTACTGGTTTAAGATTTGAAGTGTTGAATATTTCAATTTCCTATAGCATCCTCCCCACCCAGGTGCTATAATAACCCCAAACTTATTTTGCGGTGAACAGACAATACAGAAAAGGAAGAATGCTATGAAAGAATTGTTATTTTTGCTTGTATTGTTTGTTTCTAATGTTATTCAGGCGATTACGGGATTTGCAGGGACGGTGCTGGCGATGCCGCCGTCTGTTTATTTGCTGGGGCTGGATCATGCGAAGGTGATCCTGAATGCGATGGCATGGCTGTCCGGTCTGATGATCGCGGTGACGGGATACCGGCACATAAACTGGAAAGAACTGCTTAAAATGTCAGCAGTTATGCTGGTTGGAATGTTTGCAGGTGTGCAGATCTGCCGAATCGTGAAATCCGAGGATACTCTTCTGACAGTATATGGAATCGTGATCATTGCAGTCACATTAAAGAACCTGTGTATCCATACAGAGAAAAAATTACCGGATATTATACTGTGGATCGTATTGCTTTTGGCGGGAATCATCCATGGCATGTTTGTATCCGGCGGAGCACTGCTTGTGATCTATGCAACTCAGGTTCTAAAGGAAAAAGAAGAATTTCGCGCAACGGTAGCACCTGTATGGGTAGTACTGAATTCCTGCCTGATGGTTACCCAGTTCAGAAGCGGCCTGATTGGACAGGCAGATATCCGGCTGATCTGTATCAGCATTGTACCATTGCTCGTAGCAACATGGATCGGTAAAAAGCTGGTCAAAAAAGTATCTCAGCAGGTCTTCCTGAATCTGACCTATGTGCTGCTTCTGATATCCGGAGTATCTCTGATTGTCTGAAACAGATATTTGTGGGATGATGTACTAAGGAAGGGTGTATAACTATGGCGGTAACATTGCGTGAGATCATGAAACAGGTACAGCATCTGGAGATGAAACTGGTCGCAGGGGAATCTGGTCTGGATCATGAAGTTTCCTGGACTCATATGGTAGACAGTGATACGATTTCTGCATTCTTGCAGGGACAGGAACTTACTTTTACAACGGGACTCGGACTGAATGAAAATCTGACGCTGCTTCGGCTGGTAAAAGAAGTCTGGAAAAACAAAGCCAGCGGAATCGTGATCAATATCGGTCCATACATCAGCGAGATTGGGCAGGATGTCATTGATTTTGCGAACGAAAAAGGATTTCCGGTATTTGAAGTACCGTGGAAGATTCATATGGCGGAAATCATGCGGATCATATGCTTTGCCATAACGAAAGAGCAGCAGAACGCCATAGAGGTGGCAACCGCGCTGAATAATGCGTTTCTCTGTCCGGGACAGGAAGAACTTTATGTTTCTGCCCTGATGCGAAAAGGATATTTTACAGACAGTGCCTATACGGTTGTGAATGTGCGAGTTGAGGAAGAACATAATTGCGTAACAGGGACAAGGCTGGAACAGATAGCATCCACGCTGAGCAGTCATATCCGCTGCAATTATAATGGAATTCTTTGCTGTGCACAGGAAAAACAGATTCTTCTGGTGCTGTGCGATTATTCTGTGGAAGCATGCCAGGAAACTGTGGAGAGGATTTTTCAGATGCTGTGCAGGATGGCACGTCAGAAAGAGCAGATGCTGGTAAGTGTCAGTAAACAGGTTGGTGGGCTCCGACAGATTTATAAGAGCTATCAGTTTGCAGAAAAAATGGCCGACTTACTGTGCTTCTGTCAGGTTCCGGGAGAACAAAAAGCAGATGCAGGGAAGATTCTTTTCTACAAGAATCTGGGAATTTACAGGGTTCTGCTTACACTTACGGATAAAGAAGCGATAGAGGAATATCTGGCAGACACGGTAGCCCCATTGTATGAATACGATGAGATGAATCATACAGATCTGGTCAGAGTGCTTCAGTGCTATCTGAAAAACGACTGCAGTGTCAAGAGCACCGCAGAGGAGCTGATCGTGCACCGAAATACGATCAATTATAAGCTTGGCAAAGCGGCAGAAATACTTGGGAAAAGTCTGTCCGGTTTTGATGAGCGCTTTCAGCTGAGTGTCGGCTTCCTGCTGTACCAGATGAATAAAATGTAAAACGAAAATACAGGAAGTAAAATATCATATTTGTGCTGTAGCACAAAAATAATTGGATAGATGTCTATTGCAGACAGCCATCGTCGGGAGTAATATATGACTCAGATAAGACAAAGGCGTCTGGTTCACAGATTAATGTGAGCCGGGCGCTTTTTCTTTATTTTACAACAAAAATAAGTTTGTTTACCGCAAAACAAGACTTAAAAAATGTAACTAAATAATACGATTTCAGATAAAGAGGAGGAAGTTATTATGAGTTTAACAGGAAAAGAAGTAGCACAGATGCACAAAAATTATGTAATGCAGTCATGGTCAAAATCCGGAGTAGATGCTTTACCGGTAGAGAAAGCAGAAGGAATTTATTTCTATGATTATGACGGAAAAAAATACGCCGATATGGCATCCCTTCTGGTATGCTCCAACCTCGGACATGAGCTTCCGGAAATCGTAGATGCGATTAAAGAACAGGCAGACAAGATGTGCTTCATGGCTCCGGCTTATGCATCCGAACCAAAAAGTATGCTGGCAAAAATGCTTGTAGAAGCAGCCGGGGCAGATACATATAAGAGAGTTTTCTTCACAAACGGTGGAGCAGAATCCAATGAGAACGCAATCAAAATGGCACGTATGGTGACAGGAAGAACTAAAATCTTCTCCTGCTACAGAAGTTATCACGGTGCTACACTCGGAGCTTCCAATGCATCCGGTGACTGGAGAAGATATGCAGCAGAGATCGGTGGTGCAAACGGATTTGTACATTTCATGAACCCACAGATGTACCGTGACGGATATACAAAAGGTGTTGACGATGCAGAAGTAACAAAGAAATATCTGGATGCGCTGGATCTGCAGCTGAGATATGAAGGCCCTGAAAATGTAGCAGCGATCCTGATGGAATCTATCGTAGGTGCAAACGGTGTTATTCTTCCACCGGACGGATATATGGAAGGTGTTCGTGCACTTTGTGACAAATATGGAATTCTTCTGATCTGTGATGAGGTTATGGCAGGTTTTTACCGTACAGGAAAAATGTTCGCATTCATGAACTTTGATATGAAACCGGATATCATTACATTTGCAAAAGGTGTTACCTGTGGTTATGTACAGCTTGGTGGCTGTATCGTAAGCAAAAAAGTTGCAGAATATTTCGAAGACCATGTTCTTCAGTGTGGACTTACCTACAGCGGACATACACTTGCATGTGCAGCCGGTGTAGCAGCAATGAAATATTATAAAGAACATGACATCGAAGGCCATGTGGCTGAGATGCATGAGATCGTAGCTCCATTTATGGACGAGATGGTAAAGAAACATAAATGTATCGGTGAAGCAAGATGTATCGGCCTGTTTGGTGCACTTGAAGTTGTTAAAAATAAAGAAACCAGAGAGCCAATGCAGGAATATGGAGTACCTGGACCGGTAATGCCGTGGATCTTTGCAGAATTAAAGAAACGTGGATTTGCAACATTCGGACGTGAGAACTTTATCGAGATCTGCCCGCCTCTGATCATCACAAAAGAGGAACTGGAAGAGTATCTCCCGATCCTTGATGAAGTACTTACAATGGTTGACGAAAAATTTTGTGACTGATAAACAGAGCAGGAGGCAGCCTATGAACTGGGATTATCTACAGCCGGTAAAAATTCATTTCGGCAAAGGCAGAGTAAAAGAAATCAAAGAAATAGCCAGAGAGCTTGGTTGCAAGAGAGGGCTTCTGGTGGCTGGACCGTTTTTCTTCAAGAGCGGTCTGGCTGAAACAATCATAAAAGAATCAGAAGGGATGATCGTTGCTTCTTTTGGAGATGTTTCTCCGAACCCGGACGTCGCAGAAGTAGATGCCTGTGCAGAAGTGATTCGTCAGAAAAACATCGGTTTTGTAGTAGCCCTGGGCGGAGGCAGTCCGATGGACTGTGCAAAAGCAGCCGCAAGTGTAGCCCTGACTCCGGATTCTATCCGTAAATATCATGGAACAGGAGTACCGATGCCAGAGGAACATCTTCCTCTGATCGCAGTTCCGACCACAGCAGGAACCGGAAGTGAAGTAACCTGTGTATCCGTTCTTTCTGATCATGCAAACGGAAAAAAAGCTCCGATCGTATCCGAAGGTTTTTATCCGGCAGCAGCTATTATTGATCCGGAACTGACTTATACAATGCCACCGCATGTTACAGCAGGAACAGGAATTGATGTTCTTTCTCATGCGATAGAAGGCTATTGGAGTAAAGGTCATCAGCCGATCTGTGATGTGCTTGCGATGCATGCCGCAGAGATGGTATTCAAATATGTTTACAGGGCATACGAGAATTCAGAGGATGAGGAAGCAAGAGAAAAAATGTGCGAAGCATCCCTGATTGCAGGCTTAGCTTTTACCTTACCAAAAACAACTTCTTCTCATGCGTGCTCGTTTCCATTAACGAATATTTACCATATCCCGCACGGCGAGGCATGTGGCTTGACCTTGGATTATTTTATCAGGATCAATGCAAAAGGTGAAGGCGGGGAACGTGTAGAAGCATTTGCCAGAAAGATTGGATTTAAGGACGCAGAAGAAATGGCAGATGCTGTTCTGGAATTAAAGAAGAAGATGGGACTGAGATGTGACCTGAAAGATCTGGAACTTGAC
>CAVBPN010000008.1:0-3808 GCA_963597235.1 bacterium | reverse complement strand
AGATTGCAGAGCTGGTTCGTATCAGCAGACATCCGAATCTTTATAATAACCCGGTGGAGATAACCGATGAGATGCTGGATAACATGTACAGATACCTGGCAGGCAAATAATTGTTTTTCTGGCGAAAAAAGTTAAGATTGAAACGCAGAAAAAATAGTGATAGTATAAAAAAGAGACAAAGGAGTCCGGATACAACGTATCTGGGCTCTTTTTGCATTTATGGATGAGTTGAGAGGAGATGGAATTATGAAACTGATCACAGCGATCGTAAGACCGGAGAAAGTCATGGATGTTATCAAAGCTCTGGAGCAGGAAGGGTATTTCGCTTTTTCCAAATGGGCAATTTCAGGAAGAGGTAAGGAAAAAGGCATCCAGGTAGGAGATGTACTTTATCAGGAAATGGCAAAAAGCATGCTGTACATTACCGTTGGAGATAAGGAAAAAGATGAAGTCGTAGACATTATCATCAACAGTGCAAAGAGCGGACAGTATGGTCACTATGGTGATGGTAAGATCTTCGTTTCTGATATCAGCGAGGCATATACCATCAGTGAAGAAACAAGAGAAGATGATGACGAATAATCATTACATTGAACAGTAACAACGATAGTGAATCATAAATTTTGTGCAGCAGGAGGATAGATATGGGTGAGAGAAAGAAACGAACAAAATTAAAAAAATCCATGGGTCCCGGTTCAATCTGGGCGGTTGCAGTTGGTTCCATCATTGGATGGGGATGTTTTATACAGGGTGGTCTTTGGACACAGCGTGCAGGCGGTCCGCTTCCTCTGTTTCTTGGATTTCTGGCAGGCGGTATTCTGATGATCGTGGTAGGTTACAGTTACTCTTACATGATTGCGAAGTTCCCGGTAGCAGGTGGTGAATTTGCCTACGCATACAAAGGTTTTGGCAGAACTGCTTCCTATATATGTGGATGGATGTTATCGCTTGGTTATCTGTCTATTGTAGCACTGAATGCTACAGCACTTCCGGTATTGGCATCGTATATTTTCCCGGGAGTATTTAACAGAGGGTATCTGTACACGATTGCCGGATATGATGTATATATGGGTGAAGTCGGATTGTCCCTGTTCTTTATCATCCTCTTTGGAATCATGAATTACAAAGGTGCGAAATCTGTTGGAAATCTTCAGCTTGCGATGGTTCTTATCATGTGTGCAGCGGTTGTGGTATCCGTCGTTGGCGTAATTGCAACAGGACATTTTGATGCGGCAAACCTGCAGCCGGCATATGGTGCAGAAGGAAAATCACTGGACAGCGGTTTTGTTTCTATTTTGGCACTGGCTCCGTTCCTTTATGTAGGATTTGACTGCATCCCGCAGGCGGCAGAAGAATATGATTTCCCGCCGCAGAAGTGCAAAATGCTGATCATCTCAGCTCTGATCGTAGGTGCTCTGATCTATGGTGCGATGGCACTTGTAACAGACTGTGTTGTCCCGTGGCAGCAGGTTCTGACGATGACCGATGCAAACGGCGTTCTTGTAAAATGGCATACAGGTGCGATTCTTGATCTTGCGATGGGAAAAATCGGCGTATGCTTCGTGGCACTGGCAGTTTGCATGGGAATCTTTACAGGTATGAACGGATTCTTTATGACATCCAGCCGTCTCCTGTTTGGTATGGCAAGAGCAAAAATGCTTCCGTCAGCTTTTGAAAAAGTTCATCCGGAGCATAAAACTCCGTCTGTATGTGTTGCATTTACCATGATTATTTGCTGTATCTGCCCGTTCTTCGGCAGAGAAGTAATCGGATGGGTTGTAGATATGTGTTCTGTAGGTACTGCATTCGGATATTTCTTTACCTGCGCAGGTGCTTTTATCCTGCTGAAAAAATATGGTGATGACACCGACACAAATAAAATTCACCCGGCAGTAGCTCTGGGAGGCTGTGTGATCTCCGTTGCGATTCTGCTCCTTCTGATCGTGCCTGGTTCTCCTGCATTCATGGCACCGCAGTCTTTTGCAGCACTGATCGTGTGGGTACTGATGGGCGTTACCTTCTACTTCGTCTCAAAGAAAAACTTCGCAAAAGTTTCCAAGAGAGAAATGGATTATCTCATTCTTGGAAACGTGCAGGTTGTCAGGGGACTGAGAAAAGGAAAAGACCAGGGAAGCGTTGTACAGGGAAATGTTGTACAGCCGAAGATGTGATTAAAAGATTTCAGATATTCGTAAATAATATTTATGAAACAGGCCCCGACGGTCTGGAATTTTCCAGATTATCGAGGTCTGTTTATGTTATGGAAATCGTTCCGTGTGGATTTTTTATACACGTCACAGATCATTGATCTCGAGATATTCCGCCAGTTTATAAGAAAGTCGCAGCAGAAATTCTGTTGTGGAATCATTCAGATCTATTTTGGCAATGTCACAGATCTTTTCCATTCGATAGGCAAGGAAATTTCTGTGAATACACAGGATATTGGCAGTTTCTTTGTTATTATGAAAACTCTGAAGGTATACCTCAAGGGTATGATAAAGTTCATTCCCCGTTTCCTGATCGTATTCCCGCAGACGGTACAGGGCGGGATGAACAAATTTTACAAGTTTTTGTGGCTCATTAAATTCATTCATTCTGGAAAAGACCAGAGAGATTCCGACATCCAGATGGAGATCCTCCATAGCTTTTAACATTCGTTTCTGTGTATTGAGGTTGCACAGGCGATTGTATTCCTCGCATCTGATGATGCAAGCTTTATTCACGGTGCTGCACTGGCTGTAGATGGTGGATATACAATCTTCTAAATGATTATTCAGAAAGATTAGATTATGCAAAAAGGCTCCGATGGTCTGGAAGATATCAGATCATCAGAGGCTTTTTAGTGTGTGGATATATATTGAGTGAATGTATATATTATGCATGCCGTACCTTGTTTCTTCCGACTGCGACCGGTTTTCTTCCGGTCATGCGGTAGAATTCAACATGTCTGCCAATAAATTTCTGAATGACGGAAACTGTTTTTCCGGTCAGGAATGCACAGAAGACAGTGCCGGTGCCTATTCCGTAGAAGCCATGAAGGATGCCGAGGGATAAAAGAACCGTTGTTGTCAGACAGGTGAGGTCAAATGTTGTTTTGATCACTTTGTAATGTTTCTTTAAGATTTCGGACAGGTCACGTGGAAAAATATCGGTAGGAATAATCGGGAGCATGCAGTTGTTAGCAAGGCAGATACCGAAACACATCAGTAGAAAACCTGTGAAAAAATACAGAGTATTCAGTGGCAGCGTGACTGGCAGAGCCTGGACCCATGTGTTGTGTACGTCAATCATTTTTCCGAAACCAATGCCGACCACAAAAGAGAACAGGTAGCCCGGGCAAAAGGAATGTTTCAGGATCATCAGTGTGATGACGAGCAGTGTCTGGAAAATATAGTTCCATGTTCCGAAACTGAGTATCGGAAATGCTATATTAAAAACAAGCGGTACGGAGGAAATGGTTGAAATTCCGAATCCACTTTTGGACATCAGGTCGACACCAAGTGAATTGATCAGCAGGACAAGCAACAGAGCGGCTTCACCGGCAAGGTGAAATTTTTTCTGATTCATACGTTAAGTAACCTTCTTTCTTAAAAAATGAATGTATTGTTATTTTTTATTTGTCTCTTTGAATTGTGCTTATTATATATAAGATGATTGATAAAAACAAATGACTATTTTGAATAAAATAATTCTAAAAATGAATGAAAAGTAGTATAATGATATAAAAGACAGTAATTGATTTTTGATATCAGATAACAGTATAAAATAATTTTTAAGTTAGTATTTACGAGAGAGGAAACGTATGAAT
>CAVBPN010000007.1:0-36509 GCA_963597235.1 bacterium | reverse complement strand
GTGAATGGATTGCATCTCAAGCCGCATTTATTCAGACTTTATTTCGAGATATCAGCTGGGAAAGTTGAGTAATAAAATAAATACTGTGTATGGAGAAAGGCAAATAGCATCGGAACTGGGAGTTGTGATTGGTGCAATTACACAGTCACAAAAGCTGATAGACCATGCTTTGGAATTGGAACGAAATGGAGGTTTGGTTAATATGTGTAGTGCATTGGAAGAGTTAGAAAAAAAGGCAGAACAAGAAGGGATGATCAGAGGCACAATTAAAACCTGTAAGAAGCTTAAACTGAGTAGGGAAGAGACAACGAAGAATATTATCGAAGAATTTTCTTTATCTGATGGAGAGGCAGAGAAGTACATGAAAATGTATTGGTAATATGTAACATATGGTAAAAGCAATAGAAGAACCCGGAGGGACTGATTGGTAGTCCTCCGGGTTCTTCTATTGTGCCTCCAGAGCGTTAATGTAAGATTGGCGGGCAGAAACATTTCACAAAGTTAATTAATCTGGACTGCTGATTATCACAACATCTTCAAAATTTAACATAAACAATCAATTCTGAACATTGACGATTCCCACCTTCTTATGACAAAATAGGTATAACAGATAAATCAGGATTACCGGGCGTGAAACACCGCCTGGTTTTCTGTGCTTATAAAAGAAAGAGGGAGGAAAGAAAATGGCAAAGAGAAGAAAATGTGGCGTACTGCTTCCGGTCAGCAGTCTGCCGTCAAAATATGGTATTGGATGCTTTGATAAAAAAGCATATGAATTTGTGGATGCACTGAAAGCAGCAGGTCAGAGTTACTGGCAGATCCTGCCGCTGGGACCGACCAGCTATGGAGATTCTCCGTATCAGTCATTCTCTACATTTGCAGGAAATCCATATTTTATCAGCCTGGAAGAGCTGATTAAAGAAGGTGTTCTGACAAAAAAAGAATGCGACAGCGTTGAGTTTGGAGATAACGAAACAAGTGTTGATTATGCAAAATTATACGAAGGACGCATGATTCTTCTTCGTAAGGCATACGAAAGAAGTAATATCTACATGGATCCGGAATTTCGTAAATTTCAGGAAGAAGAGGCATGGTGGCTGAAAGATTATGCTCTCTTTATGGCAGTGAAGAAACGCTTCGGCGGTGTTCAGTGGAGTGAATGGGCAGAAGATATTCGCCTTCGCTGGCAGAATGCACTGGATTACTACAGAGAAGAAATGTATTTTGAGATTGAGTTTCAGGAATACATGCAGTTTAAATTCCGTCAGCAGTGGATGAAACTGAAATCCTATGCAAACGAAAATGGAATCCAGATCATCGGCGATATCCCAATCTATGTTGCAATGGACAGTGCAGATACCTGGGCGAATCCATGGCTCTTTAAACTTGATGAGAAAAATTGCCCGACACAGGTAGCAGGATGCCCGCCGGATGGATTTTCTGCAACAGGTCAGCTCTGGGGAAATCCGCTGTATAACTGGGAAGTGCACCGTAATTCCGGTTACGAATGGTGGATCAAACGAATTGCAAACTGCTTCCGTCTGTATGATGTCGTAAGAATTGATCATTTCCGTGGATTTGATGAATACTATGCAATTCCGTATGGTGATCCGACCGCAGAGAATGGCTGGTGGGAAAAAGGACCTGGAATCGATCTGTTCCGTGCAATTTCAGCAAGCCTTGGTGACAGAGAAATCATTGCAGAAGATCTTGGTTATATGACTGACAGTGTAAAACAGCTTGTAGAAGAGAGCGGTTATCCGAATATGAAAGTCATTGAGTTTGCGTTTGATGAGCGTGATACCGGAAATGCCAGTGACTATTTGCCGCATAATTATCCGAGAAACTGTGTTGTTTATACAGGAACCCATGATAACGAGACACTTCTTTCCTGGCTGGATGATATTACTCCGTCAGAGAGAAGACAGGTACGTCAGTATCTGAATAATTTTAAAGATTTCGGTAAAGAACTGTGCGATGATCTGATCTGTCTGGCAATGCGAAGTGTAGCAGATCTTTGCATCATTCCGATGCAGGATTACCTGGGACTGGACAACTCCGCACGAATGAACCAGCCATCTACGCTTGGTAAGAACTGGAAATGGAGATTAAAAGAAAATCAGTTCACAAAAGAACTTCAGGATGAAATGCTCGAACTGGCAACATGCTACGGAAGAAGATAATGAAAAAACCTATAGAAAAAATAACCTATTATGTTGTAATAGTGGCCGCATTATTTGTAATACTGGTGTCGTTTATCGAACCTGTTATTATGAAAGATGTAAACATAATAAAAGTATTACTGGTGCTTATATGTTATACAGGATTGCTTATGGGAGTTCTGGAACTGGCCCGAAGATTATCGGAGAAGACATTGTGCTGTCTGGTCATAGCCGGGATATTTTTAGCAGTTATTGTACAGACATATATTGTTTTTCATATGCAGCTGGTCTCGAAGGTGGATTTGAATCACATTTATAAGCAGTGTGTAGGTATGGTGGAGAATGGTAAAACTACTTTTAGCGGATCAAAGTATTTTGCTTATAATACCAATAATATTCCTCTTGCAATTGTGATATATTATGTGTTTCGTATAGCTGCATTTATTGGTGTGGATTATCGGATCGCAGGTGGATTATTTAATGTACTGCTTATCTTTATCATGTATGTGGCGGCATTTCTTATTCTGAAAAAGGTAACTACGATTCGTACAACGTTTATATATATGGCGCTGCTTCTCACGAATCCTGCTTTTTATGCATATGCGTCTTATTATTACACAGATATAATATCAGCCGGGTTGGTTATGACTGGTGTATGTTTCATTATTTATGGCAGTTACAAGAAAAAAAATCTCTGGAAGATCATATATTTTCTGCTTGGTGGTTTTTTGATCGGTTTTGCTACGTGCATTCGTGTAACAAGTATTTTTATATTACTTGCGGTTGGTGTGTGGATCCTGTTAAACAGGAAGTGGAAACAGCTACTTACATTGGGGATTCCGGTGTTATGCGGCTTATTGATATTTCAGGCAGCATGGAGTGGAATATATCACTACCATGTGGATATGGATACCTATGATTCGGCGATCACTGTTGAACATTTTCTGATGATGGGAAGTCATAATAATGGAACATATGATGTGAAGGATATGAGGTTCACACGTAGTTTTCCGACCCACGAAGAAAAAGTGGAAAATAATAGAAAAGTCTATATTGAACATCTTCGTGAAAATGGAGTGCTGGGAAATCTGAAACTTCTTATAAAGAAGGAAGCAATCGTATGGGGAATTGGTTCGCATGGGTACACTCAGTATACAGAGAATGTGGTGAAACAAACGACTTGTTATGATTGGCTTGTTGGGAAAAAGTCCTCTTTATTTAAAGCTTATATGCAGGCTTACAACATCATCCTGTATGTTATGATCCTGGCAGGTGTACTTTGTGCGCTGCATAAGAAAGAAACAGATAAATATAGCTGGATACTGGCAATCTACTGGTGCGGCGCACTGGTATTCTATATTTTCTGGGAAGCACATCCCAGACAATCCGTAAGTATATTACCGTTATTGACTATGATTGCTGTTCCGTGGATAGAAAAAAGAACGTCAGGCAGCTGACGTTCTTTAACTTTGCAATGAATAATGGTATTATAATTACGATATCAACAAATGAGGAGGCTTCAATGGAAAAAAATAATACTATTAAAGGATATATGCTGGCAATTCTCGGAGGAGTCAGCTGGGGAATCTCCGGTGTCTGCAGTCAGTATCTTTTTACGCAATATAATCTCAGTACAGACTGGATTACCGCTGTACGAATGGTGCTTTCGGGAATTCTTCTCCTTGTGCTGGCAATGCAGAAAGAGCATACGCGGGTTTTCAAGATATGGACAAAAGGCAAAGATACATTCTGGCTGATTGCGTTTGCACTTGCCGGACTTCTTTTATGCCAGTATACATTTTTGGCTGCAATCAAATATTCGAACTCTGCTACAGCGACGGTTCTGCAGAGTCTGAATGTTGTGTTAATGGCAATTGTGATGGCAGTCTGGAATAAGAAAAAAATGAACAAAATACAGATTGTGGCGATTATTCTGGCTGTTTCCGGTACATATCTGATTGCGACAAAGGGTAGTCTGACAAGTATGGATGTTTCTGCCAAAGGACTAATGTTTGGACTTCTTGCAGCAGTGGGCGTAGTTATTTATACATTATTGTCCCGCCCAATCATTGCGACCTGGGGAAATCTTACGATCACAGGCTGGGGAATGCTGATCGGAGGAAGCGTACTTTCCCTGATCACAAAGGCATGGATTTTTCCGACAAATCTGAATCTTCCGGCATGGATCATTATCGCAGTCATTGTCATTATCGGTACAGCGGTTGGATTTTCGGTATTTCTCGAGAGCGTGAAATATATCGGACCGGTAAAATCGACATTACTTGGCTGCCTGGAGCCTGCATCCGCAACACTTCTTTCTGCGTTACTGCTGGGAACGCGGTTTACTGTGATCGAACTGGTTGGTTTTGGATGTGTTGTAGGGACGGTATTTCTTTCTGTGTCAACAAAAGAATAGTGATTAACTGCTAAAAGGCTGCCTGGAATTGGGCAGCTCTTTTAGTTGCTGAAAAATATATCTTATAGTACAATGAGTTCAAAGGAGGAAATCCTTATGCAGACAGCGAAAGATTACTTGCATGTTTTTCTTGATATGGGTGATGCACTGCTGAACAGTGGTGCAGAGATCTTCCGGGTGGAAGATACATTGAACCGAATGGGCTATGCTTGTGGTGCCACGCAGATGAACGTTTTCGTGATTACATCCAGTATTGTGATTACGATGGAATTTCCCGGAGAGGGAGCCAGGACACAGACTCGACGGATCCGGGAGGATGGTGGAAATGATTTTACGAAACTGGAGCAGTTAAATGACTTAAGCCGCCGTTTCTGCAGACAGCCTGTTTCTGCCATAGAACTTCGAAAAGAATTTAATAAGATCAATGCAGACAGACCGAAGCCTCACTGGAAACTTCTGGGAAGTCTTCTGGCGGCCTGTAGTTTTTCGCTTTTCTATGGCGGAAATATTCCGGATGCGATTGCAGCAGGACTTGGAGCAGTTCTGATCTGGGGATTACAGCAGTATCTCCGTCCGGTTTGTATGAATGAAGTGACTTTTCAGTTTGTGGCTTCTTTTCTTACAGGATGTCTCATTTGTGGACTCACATTGCTTTGTCCGTCTCTTCATATGGACAAGATTATGATTGGTGATATTATGTTACTGATTCCAGGGCTTATGTCTACAAATGCTATCCGGGATGTGCTGATTGGAGACACACTTTCCGGAATTATCCGTCTGATTGCCGCGCTGCTTCTGGCAGCTGCACTGGCACTGGGATTTATGGGTGCGATCATTTTGTTTGGGAGGCTGGGGATTTGAGTACAATAATTGTCATACAGTTAATTACCGGAGCCGTTGGTTCTGTGGGATTCGGAATTCTCTTTCATATGAAAGAAAAATATCTGCCCCTGGCAGCGGCTGGCGGCTTCTTGAGCTGGCTGGTATTCCTGCTGGGAAAAGGAGTCTGGGGAAATGTTTTCCTTCCGTCATTGCTGGCAGGTTTTATGGTAGATGTGTATGCGGAAATTCTTGCTAGAATCTGTAAAGAAACGTCCACGTCCTTTTTTGTGACTTCCGTCATTCCGTTGATTCCCGGAAGTACCCTTTATTATTGCATGAACAGTATAGTGGAAGGAAATATGGTGCAGGCACTGGAATATGGACGAGATACCTTTCTCTTTGCTTTTGGGATTGCCGCAGGAATGAGCATTGCGTGGGCAATCTGCTATTTCCTCAGGAGTATAAGGAAGAATTAGAATTCAAATAAATCAGGGCTGCGGTCGCCGTCAGGTGATCGCAGCCCTGTAAATTTATAATATTATTCCGCAAGATAATAAACGGAAGAGTACGGCGGCAGGGTCAGGACGATCTTGCCGTCTTTGATTGCCTTTGCAGCACTTTTACGTTTCTGGGTTCCGCCATAAACAGCAAGATTGCTGTTCAGGAGTTCCTTTAATTTCTGTGCATCAGAAATATGCAGTTCATATACCTGTTCCTGATCAGAGAAGTTAAAAAGAGAAACGATACGCTCTTTTTTGCTGCGGCGTTCAAATACATAGATGCAGCGTCCTTCCTGATGACAGTCGATCCACTGGAAACCGTCTGCTTCATAATCTTTTTCCCAGAGAGCAGAGTGTTCAAGATACAGCTTGTTCAGATCTTTCATGAATCGTGCAAAAGACTCATGTGCCGGATAATCCAGAAGCATCCAGTCCTGTTCACGTTTCTCATCCCATTCGCGGAACTGCCCGATCTCATTTCCCATGAAATTCAGTTTTTTGCCGGGATGTGCATACATGTACATATACAGAGAACGTGCCTGCGGGAACTTATATTCATAGTCTCCGCTCATTTTCTGCATGATCGTGGCTTTGCCATGAACGACTTCATCATGAGACAGTGGCAGCAGGAAGCGGGCATCATAGTAATACATCATGGAGAATGTCAGTTTATGATAATTTTCTGAGCGATATTCCGGTGCGGTACGGAAATAATTCAGTGTATCATTCATCCAACCCATATCCCATTTATAATCGAAGCCAAGTCCGCCCTGATCGACCGGATCGGTTACTTTCGGGAAAGAAGTGGAATCTTCGGCGGCAAGGATCACAGAAGGATGCATACCTTTCAGTCCCTGGTTCATATACTGAAGGAATTCGACAGCGTTAAGGTTGACACCTCTTGCCGGATCACCCTGCCAGTAGATTGCACGGCTGATCGCATCCATACGGATACCGTCCATATGGAATTCACTGATCCAGTAGTTGGCGCAGGACTGCAGGAAACTTCTGGTCTCGCCACGAGAATGCATGAAGTTGCAGCTTCCCCATTCACTGACACCGACTGCAGAGTTCGGATATTCATAAAGTGCAGTTCCGTCGTAATTAGCCAGACCGTAAGCATCTACAGCGAAATGAACAGGAACAAAATCCATCAATACACCGATGTTATGTTTGTGGCAGGCATCCACAAAAGCTTTCAGCTGGTCGGCAGTTCCATAGCGGGAAGTCGGGCTGAAAAATCCGGTTGCCTGATAGCCCCAGGACTCATCACACGGATATTCATTCAGTGGCATAATTTCCAGATAGTTGTATCCGTTTTTGACCAGATACGGAATCAGAATGTCAATCATTTCTTCATAATTGTACCACTCATCTGCCTTATCAGATGGTTTGCGGAAAGAACCAAAATGAATCTCATAAATGTTGAGCGGCTTTTTGCGACAGTCGCTGCGATTCTGCATCCATTTGGAGTCTTTAAATTTATATGTGGACATGTCGCGGACAATGGAAGCACTGTTTGGACGAAGTTCCATGCCAAATCCATAAGGGTCGCAGTGGTCGACTGCATTTCCGCTTCGGTCATAAATTTTATATTTGTACATCTGTCCGGCTTTTGCCTGCGGAACATAGCATTCCCAGAAGTTGCCGTCAGAAACTCTGTTCATTTCCCATTCCTGCCAGTCATTGAATTCTCCAATCAGGGTGATACGGGAGGCAGAAGGTGCAAATGTACGAAAAGTTACACCCTGTGCTTCCATATGTGCACCGAGATATTTATGAGCATCAAAAATTTTTCCTGTATAAAATCCGTAAAAATCCATGGTATTCTCCTTGTAGATAATAGACATTAGTTGTGTAGTTTAGTATACTATAGAAAGAAAAAAGGGGATTGTCCACCGACGATTTCACATAAACGGTGGATAACCGACGCTTTCTCGAATCTGTCGGTTAAAGGAGAAGAGAAAAATGGATATCAGAGTAGAAAAAACAGAACGGGCAATCCGAAATGCATTTCTGGAGCTGCGTGCCGCGAAACCACTGGAAAAAATCACGGTAAAAGAGCTGTGCAGTCTGGCATGCATTAATAAATCGACGTTTTACAGCCATTATGAGGATATTTACGCACTTTCGCAGATGTTGGAGTCAGAGACGATCACGACAGTGTTGAAAAATATTTCCAGTCAGCAGGAGTCACCGTTTAAAGATCCGGATGTGTTCACAAGGAATTTGTATCTGGCACTGGTATCGAATCATTCGTTGATAAATATTTTGTTTTCCGGAACGGAGAAAAGTCATCTTGGTGACTGCCTGGAAACAGAACTCAAGCGACTGATCGTGGAAAAATATCCGCAGTATGAGGCAGATCCGGAGAAAGATATCATGCTTTCTTTCTGTATTCAGGGATGTTTCCATGCGTATCTGAATAATCAGAAAAATGATCTTGATACACTGATTCGCGTCAGCGAGACAATCGTGCGGAAACTTGCCCCGTTGTACGTTAAAGAAAATACGATTAACTGAAAGAAGTGAACATAAATGAAGAAACTGGTTATTGGAATTCTGGCACACGTTGATGCCGGAAAGACAACTTTGTCAGAAGAACTTCTGTATCTGTGCGGTGAGATTCGAAAAATTGGACGCGTAGATCACGGAGATACTTTTCTTGACACATACAAACTGGAAAAAGAACGAGGCATTACGATTTTTTCCAAGCAGGCACTGCTGAAAACAGAAAATATGGAAGTGACGCTTCTGGATACTCCGGGACATGTCGATTTTTCGGCGGAGATGGAACGCACCTTGCAGGTCCTGGACTATGCAATCCTTGTGATCAATGGAATGGATGGTGTGCAGAGTCACACCATGACTTTGTGGAGACTTCTGGAGCGATACCAGATTCCGACATTTTTGTTTGTCAATAAGATGGATCAGCAGGGAACAGACCACGATGCCCTGTTGACGGATCTGAAACAGCATTTGCAGGAGAACTGTGTGGATTTTGGAAGAACACAGAAGACTGATTATGAAAAAACAGATTCCGAGGCTATAGATTCCGGCATACATGAACTCACTCCGGAGCAGTTGGAAAATATTGCAGTCTGTGAGGACGATCTTCTGGAAACATATCTGGAAACAGGAACGGTCGAAGACCGTGATATTGCACGACTGATCATACAGAGAAAAATTTTCCCATGTTACTTCGGTTCGGCACTTAAAGAAAAAGGAGTAAAGGATTTCTGGAATGGTGTGCAGAAATATACTGCAGAACCGGTGCGATCGACAGAATTTGGAGCCAAAGTATTCAAGATTGCCAGAGATGAGCAGGGAAACCGCCTCACTTATATGAAGATCACTGGTGGAAGCCTTAAAGTAAAAACGATGCTTTCCTCAAAATCAGGAGGTCAGAGTCTGCCGGGACGAAAGGCAGAGGGTGCAGGGTGGGAAGAAAAGATAGACCAGATTCGTCTGTATTCCGGAGCAAAATATGAATTGACGCAGGAGGCAGAGGCCGGAGTCGTCTGTGCAGTGACCGGACTTACAAGAACGTATCCGGGAGAGGGCCTTGGAATTGAACGGGAATCAGAACTTCCAGTTCTGGAACCTGTCCTGAATTATCAGATCATTCTTCCGGACGACTGCGATCCGCATCAGATGCTCCAGAAACTGCGTCAGCTGGAGGAAGAAGAGCCACAGCTTCATATTCTGTGGGACAGCCAGCTTTCCGAGATACATGCACAGCTTATGGGCGAAGTGCAGATTGAGATTCTGAAAAAAATGATCTGGGACCGTTTTCATGTGTCGGTGGAATTTGGTGCCGGAAGTATTGTATATAAAGAAACCGTTGCGGAGCCGGTAGAAGGTGTGGGACATTTTGAACCGCTCCGTCATTATGCGGAAGTTCATCTTCTGATCGAACCGGGAGAACCGGGCAGCGGCTGTCAGTTTTTTACCGCATGCAGTGAAGATGTGCTGGCAAGGAACTGGCAGAGACTGATTCTTACACATCTTGAAGAAAAAGAACATATTGGCGTACTGACCGGTTCTCCACTTACGGATGTTCAGATTACGATTCTCACCGGACGGGCACATGCGAAACATACTGAGGGCGGTGATTTCCGTCAGGCGACCTACCGCGCTGTCCGGCAGGGACTTCGCAAGGCAAGAAACATTCTTCTGGAACCATATTATGAATTCCGACTGGAAGTGCCGGCGGAAATGATTGGACGTGCGATGGCGGATGTCCAGAAGATGCAGGGTTCCTTTGAGGCACCGGAAGTAGAGGGAGAAACTGCAATCCTTAAGGGAACTGCGGCAGTTTCTCAGATGCGGGATTACCAGAAAGAAGTGGTTTCCTATACACATGGAACAGGAAAACTCTTCTGTAACCTGAAAGGCTATGCACCATGTAAAAATCAGGATGAGATCGTGCAGAACATCGGATACGACCCGGAGGCAGATCTGGAAAATCCGACAGGTTCGGTATTCTGTGCACATGGAGCTGGATTTGTTGTACCATGGGATCAGGTCGAAGACTATATGCATCTGCACAGCGGTGTGGATATGGACGGACTTGACAGTGAAAGCTGGTATGAAGATGTGGAAAGTGCGGAAAATCCGGGTACAGCGGTGGATAACAGAAGCGTTTCCGGAAATATAAGTGGAAAAAACGGAAAGTATTCCTACAGTGGAAGCTACGAAGAGGAAGAAGAACTGCAGGCAATCTTTGAACGTACTTTTGGTCCGACAAAGCACGATCGTGGTGCTTTCCAGAAAAAGACTGTGCACAGTTCAGCGCCGACTACCCGCTACAGAGCCGGTAAGCCGTGTCAGGAAGAATATCTCCTGGTGGATGGATACAACATCATCTTTTCCTGGGAAGAACTGAATGAGCTTGCAAAGGATAACATTCATGCGGCATGTGACAAGCTGATGGATATCCTGAGTAATTACCAGGGATATCGGAAATGTACACTGATTCTTGTCTTTGATGCTTATAAGTTAGAAGGTCATGTGGAAGAAATCATTCCGTATCATAATATTTACGTAGTTTATACAAAAGAAGCTGAGACTGCGGACCAGTATATTGAAAAGACGGTCCATAAGATTGGCAGGAAGTATCAGGTAACAGTTGCTACATCGGATGGCCTGGAACAGGTCATTATTATGGGCCAGGGGGCACACCGGATTTCCGCGCAGGGACTGAAAAAAGAGATTGAAGATACGGAGAATGCTGCCAGAGCGGAATGGCATCAGCGCAGACAGAGCAGTAAAACTTATCTCTTTGACCATATGTCAGAGGAGATGCAGGAGCAGATGGAAAAAATCCGTCTGGGAGAAAACGAATGATATATTTATATAGAAGAAATAAGACCGGCATCTGTATCGACCGTGTATACGGATACGATGCGATCGTGGAACTTCCGGATGAACTGGAAGGACTGCCGGTCACAGAACTTGGAGCATATATTTTTTCGGATCATATTGATCAGGCAGAATTAAAAAACATGCAGGAAAAAGAAATATTCTGTACAGAGGATGGAACAGAGTCACATCCTGATGAGGACATGCCGCAGGCAGCCGGAAACCGCGTAGAAGAAATCCGACTTCCACGAAACTTAAGAAAAATTGGCAGATATGCATTTTATAACTGTTTTCATTTGAAGAAACTCACATTTTATGGTGAAATGAAGGATCTGGGAGCAGGGGCACTGACCGGCTGTCACCGAATGGAACAGATTATGATGGAAACAGATGAAAAAGGCGAATCCGGCTTACGGGATTTTCTTACGGAACTTCCGGAGACTTTATGTGTGGATATGAAGATCGCGGGGGAACACGGACGATTCTGGTTCCCGGAATTTTTTGAAGAAGGAGTGGAAAACACACCTGCCAGAATTCTGGAAAATCATGTACATGGAAGTGGTATCCGTTACAGAAACAGCTTTGTGCATAAAAAACTTAATACACTGGAGTATGACAGATTATTTCCATATGCAGTTGCCTGGGAACAGGAACGCATCGTGCTGAATCTGGCACTTGACCGGATTCTCTGTCCGGTCAGCATAACAGACGAGGCAAAAGAAAAATATCTTTCTTATATAAAAGAACACGGATTACAGGCAGTAAAACTTCTGGGAGAGCAGAAAGCATATGATTCTATGCAGAATATCCTGAAAGAACTTAACCCGGACCGTGCAACAACGGAAAAGATGCTTGAGGCAGCCCAGAAGGCTGATGATTCCAGATGGGTCAGCATTCTGATGAATGAACTGCAGAAGCATGGAAGGAAACAGAGAAAGGCATTTGAACTGTGAAAAAAGAGTACAGGGACAAATTTGGAAATTTTGTTCACGAAGAGAGAAAAAAAGAAGAGGAAACTTTAGAAATCTGCGAGGATATCCTCAAAAATTCCAGAAATGAGATGGCAGTTGCGATGCGTTTTCTGCAGAGTGCATTTGGCGCACTGCGACCGACTATTTCAGGAGAGACAGAAGTTATGGGGACGGACGGGAAATTTCTCTATGCGTCTCCGGCGTGGCTTCTGAATACCTTTATGAAGAATAAAGTGTGGATCAATCGTATGTATCTGCATGAATTGCTGCACTGTCTGTTCTGCCATCTGTGGAGTCGTAAAGTAAAAGAGGAGGATGACCAGAGACTCTGGAATCTGGCGGCAGATATTGCAGTAGAGAATATCATGGATGATCTTTATGAAAAGGCTGTCTATATCCGCCCGAACAGTTTTCGAAGAGAAAAATACCGCCAGTGGAAGGAAAAGAAAAGCGTTCTTACTGCAGAGGCTCTGTTTTATCTGTTGATGGATTGCGAAGAAAACGAGATCATCAGACTGGAACAGGAATTCAGGCAGGACGATCATCATTTCTGGTATACTCCTCAGAACAGAAGCGGAATGGCAAGCCGCCAGAAGGAATGGGAAGAGATGCGCCGAAAGCTGCAGACCGAGATCGAGCTTTTTTCAAAAGAAGCAGCAGGCGATTCGCCGGGACTTGTGGAACATTTACAGGCAGAGAACCGGAAGCGGTATGATTATCGGGATTTTTTGCGGAAGTTTTCGATACTGAAAGAAGAAATGCAGGTCGATATGGATTCGTTTGATCCGATTTATTACCATATGGGACTGGAATTATACGGCAACATGCCATTGATCGAACCGCTTGAAACAAAAGAGATGAAAAAGATCGAGGACTTTGTGATCGTGCTGGATACGTCAATGTCCTGTAATGGAAGTCTGATCCGGCGTTTTCTGGAGGAAACATACAGTCTGCTGTCAGAATCGGAGAGCTTTTTCCGCAAGATCCAGGTACATATCATTCAGTGCGATGAGAAGATTCAGGATGATCAGGTGATCCATAACCAGCGGGAGATGGAGGCATATCTTCAGAACTTTACGATCCGTGGATTTGGCGGGACAGATTTTCGTCCGGCGTTCACTTATGTGGACCAGCTTCTGAAGATGGGAAACTTTCAGCACCTTCGGGGGCTTCTGTACTTTACCGATGGATATGGGACATTTCCGGCAAAGATGCCGCCATATGATACCGCATTTATTTTTATGAAGGATGATTATCGGGATGTGGATGTGCCGCCATGGGCAATTAAGTTAATTCTGGACACACAGGAACTGGAAAGAGAGGACAGCAGAGCATTATGAATATTAAACAGGCAAAACAGGAAATCGTAGATACGGTACAGGCATATCTTCTGAAAAACGAGTATGAGGAATATGTGATACCGCGCGTACATCAGAGACCGGTACTTCTCTTAGGAGCTCCGGGAATCGGTAAGACGCAGATCATGGAACAGGCAGCCAGAGAGTGTGGTGTGGTACTGGTCGCTTATACGATCACACATCACACCAGACAGAGTGCGATCGGTCTTCCGTTTATTTCAAAGAAAGAATATGGTGGCAGGGAATATTCTGCGACAGAATATACGATGAGTGAGATTGTGGCAAGCATCTATGACCGCATGAGAGAAACAGGCCTGAAAGAAGGAATTCTGTTTATCGATGAGATCAACTGTGTTTCAGAGACACTGGCCCCGGCAATGCTGCAGTTCCTGCAGTGCAAGACATTTGGAAACCACGAGATTCCGGAAGGATGGGTGATCGTGGCAGCGGGAAATCCACCGGAATATAACAAATCTGTCCGTGATTTTGATGTGGTTACGCTGGATCGTGTCAAGAAGATCACAGTAGAACCGGATTATCGTGTCTGGAAAGAATATGCTTTCAAAGAAAATATTCATCCGGCAATCCTTTCTTATCTGGAACTTCGAAACAACTGTTTCTATCAGATGGAAACAACAATAGACGGAAAACAGTTTGCAACACCTCGCGGATGGGAAGACCTGTCAAGAATCATGGAAGTCTATGAACAGCTTGATAAAAACATCACTGCGGATGTAGTCGGACAGTATATCCAGCATGAGCGAATCGCAAAAGAATTTGCAGAGTATTATGAACTGTATCAGAAATACCAGCAGGATTACCAGATTGCAGAGATCCTGAAAGGACAGCCGTCAGAGGCAATGGTGAAGAAAGTTTCTCATGCATCCTTCGATGAGCGAGTCAGTGTCGTTAATCTGCTGTTTTCAGGGGTTCGGCAGTCAGTGCATGAAGTCGTTCTTCAGGAAGAGGTTCTGGAAAAAGTCTTTGAGGTGCTGAAAGGGTTAAAAGAGCCACAGGAAGGTGGAAATCTACTGCAGCGTCTTGGTGATTTTGTGGATAACCTCTGGGCAGAAAGAGAACGTAAGCAGACCGAGGGACTTCTGGAGAGAAGAGAAGACCGTACGATTCGAAAAGCTCTCGAAGTACTGGAAGGTTATGAGACACTTCTTAAAAAAGAACAGACAGAAAACTGGGAAGCAGCTTTTGATATCGTAAAGAATGCATTTGGAGAATATCGTGCATCCTGGGAAGAGGCCTGGGATGAGACTGCTTCCACCCTGGAATACGCGTTTGACTTTATGGAAGCAGCATTCTATAACAGCCAGGAAATGGTAATCTTTGTATCTGGTATCAACACCGATTATTCGTGTGTGCATTTTCTTGAAACTTACGAATGTGAACGTTATATCCGTTATAACCGTGATCTGTTGTTTGAAGATGCAAGTCAGGAAATACGAAGAAGGATAGAAGAACTGTAACTGTACGAAATAGTTTCATGAAGGAGAATCTTATGAAAAAACAGAGTAAATTTATGACATTTCTGATGTCACTTCTGCTGGCATTTATGCTTGCAGTCCCGGGAAATGCAGTTTCCACGCAGGCAGCCGATCAGGGCGACATGGCAGTACACTTTATTGATGTAGGTCAGGGACTGGCAATCCTTGTTCAGTCCGGTGGAGAGAACCTTCTCTATGACGGCGGGAACCGCGCTCATGCGGATGAAGTGGTACAATATCTGAAAAATCAGCAGGTAGAGACCATTGATTATATGATATCTTCTCATTATGATGAAGATCATCTGGGTGGACTGGTGAAATGCCTGGATAATTTTGAGGTGGAACATGTTTTAGGCTCTGATTATGTACATACTTCAGAGTTGTTCAATACATTTATGAATACAGCGACAGCCCATGCGATCATTGTGGAGTATCCGTCTGTCGGAGATACTTATGAGTTTGGAACCGGCAGTTTTACAGTCATGGCACCGGATGGAATCTCTCAGAACAGCAATGACAACTCCGTAGTCATCCGTCTGGTAAATGGAAATAACTGTTTTATGTTTATGGGAGATGCGGAAGAAACCAGTGAGCAGGATATGATCAGCACCGGAATGAATCTGGACTGTGATGTTTTAAGTCTTGGACATCATGGATCTGCATCTTCCACTTCCTGGGATCTTCTGGAGGCATCTACCCCGTCCTGGGCGGTGATCAGCTGTGGACAGAGTAATTCCTATGGACATCCGGCTGCCTCGACGATGGAAAAACTGAGTGATATGGATATTCCGGTCTACCGTACAGATGAACAGGGAACGATCATTGCTCTTTCTGATGGAGACACGATAAGCTGGAATCAGGAGCCATGTAACGATTACACAGCGGGAGATGCGAAGCAGCAGAGTGTGGATAGCAGTGATTCTCAGACAGCACAGTATTCCGACAGTGTTTCAGATTCTGCACCGGCAGCAGTGGAAGCGGATACTGCAGATACTACTGATACGCAGGAACGTACCGTATGGATTTCTGCGACCGGAAGCAAATATCACAGCAGACCGGACTGCGGAAACATGAATCCGAATAAGGCAACGCAGGAAAGTGAATCCCAGGCACTTTCGCAGGGATATGAAGCCTGCAAAAAATGCTGGTAAAAAAGCGAATTGTAGAGAAATCCGGAATTATATAATATAGAAATCACGCACAAAATGAATAAACTGACGCACGTGTGGCTTCAGAATCCGATTCTTACTGTAAACAATATAAAAAGTTCTTTTATGAGCAGATTCTTCAAGTGGAAAAAGAAGAATCTGCTTTGTTTTTTGAAGATCAATGGCCGAGCGGGCAGACAGGATGGAGGTTCCAAGACCATTGACGATGGATTTCTTAATGCTTTCCAGATCATTCATGCGTGCGATAACATTCAGATCGCTGGAAGTAACACCGATTTTTTCCAGAAAGATATCCATTTCTTTTTTGGTTCCGGAACCCTTTTCGCGGATAATGATCGGGTCTTTGATGAAATCTTCAAATGTAACGGACTCTCGCTGCTGCAGTTCCAGATAATGGCGTGTGACCGGAGTGGCGATTACCAGTTCATCCTGACAGAATGGAAGAAAGACACAGCTTTCATCTCCTGTATTCTGGCCGACCAGTGCCAGATCTACCGTTCCGTCCAGTACACGGTTGATGGACTCTGCACTGTCTGTCTGGATAGAGTGAAAATAAGTATCCGGGTGGGATTTTCCATAGGAAGCCAGAATCTCCGGAAGTAGATACGAAGAAGGAATCGTAGATGTAGCAAGGTCGATCATGTGCTTCTGTACACCTGTAAAATTTTCGAGAAGATTGTTGCGGATCTCCAGCATGCGTACAGCACTGTCATAGAGCTGATATCCTTTTGTGGTGACGGTTGTCTTTTTTGTGGTTCGGATGATCAGTTTGGTATGCAGTTCTTCTTCAAGAGAACGGACATGTGCACTGATCGTAGGCTGTGTAAGATAAAGCTTTCTGGCTGCTTCGGAAAAACTTCCGTAGTCAACAACGGCAACAAAAGCTTCTAACTGTTTAAATTCCATGAAGTAAATCTCCCTGATGATGAAAAATTACTGCAAGCGGGTGAGCAGTAACAGATAAAAATGAAAGTTTACAAATGATATGGAGAACCTGTAATCTCTGCAAGAGCATGCAGAGTCAAATCAACTTCGTGACGTGTGTTTTCCGGTCCAAAGGAAAAACGAATGGTGCCTTTCGGATAAGTGCCAAGTGTCCTGTGTGCACTTGGGGCACAGTGAAGCCCGACACGTGTCATGATTCCATAAGTGGCATCCAGCTCATAGGCAGCACGTGCCATATCAAGCTGCAATGTCTGGACAGACACGACAGAAGTACGATTTTCGGTGTCTCGTTTTCCGATTATGCGAAGAACTGATTCGGACGGATCCATTTGCTGGATCCCATCAATAAAATACTGTGTCAGTTCCAGTTCGTGCTGCCGCGATTGATTCAGATCTGTTTTTTCCAGATCGCAGAGTGCGGCATGCAGACCAAGGATTCCGGGAATGTTCGGCGTTCCCGGCTCGAAACGGTCCGGAAGAAAAGTCGGGACTTCTTCTGTATGGGAAATACTGCCGGTTCCACCGCTTAAGAGAGGCTCGATGGCAGAGGCAAGTGCATTGCGAATCAGGAAACCTCCCGTTCCCTGCGGGCCGCGGAGCCCCTTGTGTCCGGTGAAAGCAAGAGCATCCAGATGAAGAGCTTCCATATCGATCGGAAGCGTACCGGCTGTCTGTGCGGTATCCAGAATAAAGAGGAGATTATGTTTCTGACAGAATTCTCCGATCTTCTGTACCGGCATCATCGTGCCACAGACATTGGAGGCGTGCAGACAGACAAGAAGCCTGGTATTCGGGCGAAGAAGTCCTTCTGCTTTTTCTATAAGAAGAGCTCCGTCGGCAGAACATGGAATCCGGTCAAAAGTGACACCATCTGCCTGAAGCTGTACGAGCGGGCGCATCACCGCATTGTGCTCCATGGAGGATACAAGCACATGATCACCGGATTTCAGCAGCCCTTTGAGCAGGATATTCAGACTGGTCGTGATATTTGGTGTGAATATTACGTTCTTACCTTTTCCGGAAGTAAAATGGAACAGGCGAAGAAACTGTTCTCTTGTCTCAAAAATCTGTTCCTCTACAGAATAGGCAGCCTGGTAACCACCGCGGTTGACATTGACTGCAGAACCATTCAGATAATCGTAAACAGCCTGTGCGACAGAAGGGGCTTTGGGATAGGAAGTACTTGCCTGATCCAGATATATTTTTGCCATAAGACCGACCTCTTTTCAGATATCTCAGACATATAGATATCGTAATGATTTATAAAAAATTTCTATAAATAGCTATAAAATAAGACTATATTGAATTGGAGATTTTGTCAATCAGATGTTATCATTTTTACAAAGAAAGTATGCTGAAAACAAACTTTTTTAGCATCAGAGGGAAAGGGAGGTAACAACAAATGAAAAAAGAGAAAACATCAATCGTTGTGGCTGGTATACTGATCGGTATTATTTCAGCCATGCTGGTGTATTTCGGAAATCCGGCGAATATGGGATTCTGTATCGCCTGTTTCCTGCGAGACACCACAGGAGCACTGGGACTTCATTCAGCAGCCGCAGTGCAGTACATCCGTCCGGAGATCATCGGACTGGTACTTGGCGCATGCATCGTATCTCTGATTACGAAGGAATTTCGTCCGCGCGGTGGTTCAGCACCGGTGACCAGATTTACCCTGGGTGCATTTGTTATGATCGGATGTCTGATGTTCCTTGGCTGTCCGTTCCGTATGATCCTGCGTCTGGCAGGTGGTGACGGCAATGCGATTTTCGGTCTGGTTGGATTTGCAGCAGGTATCCTTACAGGAACATTTTTCCTGAAAAAAGGCTACACACTGAAACGTTCCTACAAAATGCCGAAATTGGAAGGTGCCGTATATCCGGTATTCCAGATCGTTATGCTGATTCTTCTGGTTGCAGCACCGGTGTTTATCCATTTTACCGAGCCGGAAGGTGGCCCGGGTGCCAAACATGCAGCAATCCTGATCTCACTTGCAGCAGGTGTGATCGTTGGTATCATCGCACAGAGAACACGTCTCTGTATGGTTGGCGGCATCCGTGATGCAGTTCTTTTTGGTGAATACAAACTGCTTTTTGGATTTGTCGCAATCCTTGTCAGTGCACTGGTTATGAATGTAGTATTTGGATTTTTCCATCCGGGATTTGTCGGACAGCCGATCGCACACACAGACGGTCTGTGGAATGCACTTGGCATGTATCTGGCAGGCTTTGCATGTATCCTTCTCGGTGGATGCCCGATGCGCCAGCTGATTCTGTCAGGAGAAGGAAATACCGACTCTGTTGTGACTGTTCTTGGTCTGATGGCAGGAGCTGCTTTTGCACATAACTTTGGTCTTGCTTCTTCCGCAGACGGCCCGACCGCAAATGGAAAAATTGCTGTAATTATCGGTATTGTGGTTGTAGCAGTGATCGCAGTAGTCAATTCCACAAGAAAAGCAGAAGCCTGAAAGCAGAGAGGAGAGAGGAGAGGTAAACATGAAGAGAGTAGATGCAAGAGGACTGTCCTGCCCGGAACCGGTTATTCAGACAAAGAACGCAATGGTTTCAGGAGAAGCGGCATATGAAGTCCTGGTAGATAACGTCGTTGCGAAGGAAAATGTTTCCCGTTATGCGATTCACCAGGGTTATCAGGTGAATGTGGAAGAACAGGGAGACGATTTTCTGCTTAAAATAACAAAATGATGATATATATTGTAACCTTTTATTCTCACTATGGCGCGATTCAGTTTCGCAAAAACTGTGAAAAAATGTGCCTGAATGCGGTAGTCATGCCAGTTCCAAGGGATCTGAGTTCTTCCTGCGGAACCTGTGTCCGATTTGAGACAGAGGGAGAATTTCCGGAAAAGAACGAAGAAGTGGAGCAGATTGTCCGGATCGAAGATCACGGGTATACGGGTATCTACCATGCCGATGAGGAATAGAACTATATAAATAAAAGTTAATGAATGATAGCCAATAAGAGTCTGGAAGAGGGGAGCTGTCTTATATACAGATCCGTTCGGAAGGACTCTTTTTACGTTAATTTAAAGTCATTTCCGCACGGGTGTACATTCCGGACAATTTCGTGTATACTGATAGGCAAAGTTAATGCAGAGAGTAACTTTTAACATTTATTCTCTATATGAAAAACAGTAACAGGAGTGATAGAAATGGGAGAAAGACTCACAAAGAGAGACATAGAAAAAATAGAAGAAGAAATTGAACACCGTAAACTTGTCATCCGAAAAGAAGCAATTGAGGCGGTCAAAGAAGCCCGTGCCCAGGGTGACTTAAGTGAGAATTTTGAATATTATGCAGCAAAGAAACACAAGAATCAGAATGAGAGCCGTATCCGTTATCTGGAAAGAATGCTCAAGACGGCGATTGTTGTAGATGATTCATCGAAATCCGATGAGGTCGGAATGGATGATATCGTAGAAGTTGAGTTTGAAGAAGACGGCGAGACAGAGAAGTATAAGCTTGTCACCTCTATCCGTGGAAATTCAATGGAAAACCGTGTCAGCATCGAATCTCCGATCGGAAAAGCACTTAAAGGACACCGTGTCGGAGACCGCGTGCTGGTCAATGTCAATGAGAATGTAAGCTATTATCTTGTTATTAAGTCCATTGACAAGACCGATGATGAGGATGAAAATATCCGCAGCTTCTGAAAAATACAAAAAAAGAACTTTTTCGAGATGATTCGATTTTACAAAGATTTAACATTATACTGCTGAGAACTTTACAAGGCGTCAATATGATGAAAATATATTAAATTTATGTAAAGGAGAGCAGTATGGATTTTTTCAGTGTATTGACATTATTAGGCGGTCTTGCCCTGTTTCTGTATGGAATGCAGGTTATGGGAGATGGCCTTGCCAAGGTTTCAGGAGGAAAGCTGGAACAGATTCTTGAAAATCTGACATCGAGTAAATGGAAGGCAGTACTCCTTGGAGTGTGTGTGACAGCAGTTATTCAGTCATCTTCTGCAACGACAGTTATGGTGGTTGGCTTTGTAAATTCAGGAATCATGAAGCTGACGCAGGCTGTTGGCATCATTATGGGTGCCAACATCGGAACCACAGTGACTGCCTGGATCTTAAGCCTGACAGGTATCGAGAGCAGCAATTTTGTGATCAGCTTGTTGAAGCCAAGTTCTTTTTCACCCGTCCTTGCAATGATCGGAATTATTTTACTGACTTTTACAAAAAGTTCCCGTAAAAAGGATATTGGTACGATCATGCTCGGATTTGCAGTACTGATGTTTGGTATGGAAAGCATGAGCGGAGCTGTGGAGCCACTGGCAGATGTACCGGAATTTACCGGACTTCTTCTGAAATTTTCAAATCCGGTTGCCGGAATTCTTGCAGGTACGATCCTGACTGCGATCATCCAGTCTTCATCCGCGTCAGTGGGTATCCTTCAGGCACTCTGTATGACAGGTGCTGTACCGTACAGTTCTGCCTTCCCGATCATCATGGGACAGAATATCGGAACCTGCGTGACTGCGCTTCTGTCAGCAGTCGGTGCAAACAGGAATGCCAAGCGTGCGGCTATGATCCATCTGTATTTCAACCTGATCGGAACTATCGTATTTATGGTGCTGTTTTATCTGATCAATACGGTTGTGCATTTTCCGTTCATGACTCAGATGGCAACACCGGCAACGATTGCCATCACACACAGTGTATTCAATATCACAGCAACACTTGTATGGCTTCCGTTCTCTAATTTACTTGTGAAGCTTGCCTGTCTTACCATTCGTGATGACGAGAGCGACGTAGTAAGCAGAGAAGATCAGGAATTTATGATTCTGGAGACCCGTTTCCTTGAGAAACCTGCTTTTGCAGTAGAACAGGGAAGAAATGCAGCAAGACATATGGAGAAAGACTCCAGGAAAGCACTGAGGATAGCACTGGATCAGATTTATGAATACAGTGAAGAACAGGCTGACCGTGTGAAAAAAATCGAAGCAAAAGTCGACCGCTATGAGGATGAGTTGGGAACATATCTTGTAAAGCTGAACAACAAAGATCTCTCCGAGAGAGACAGCCACAGTGTGTCAACCATGCTCCACTGTATCGGCGATTTTGAGCGTATTTCAGACCATGCGGTCAATATTATGGAATCTGCCCGTGAACTTCACGAAAAAGATCTGAACTTTTCCATGCAGGCACGAAATGAGCTGCAGGTTCTGATCGCGGCGGTGAGCAGGATCGTTGATACGGCATATCAGATTTTTGACAAGGAAGACCTGAATCTTACTGAAGACGTGGAACCGCTGGAAGAAGTCGTGGATGAACTCAGTAAAGAAATGAAACGACGTCATATTAATCGACTGCGCTCGGGAGAATGTACTATTGAAATGGGATTTATTCTTACCGATCTTCTCACAAGCCTGGAGAGGATCGCAGACCACTGTTCCAACATCAGCGTCTGTGTTACACAGGTAAGAGAAAATCTTTATGATACGCACAGTCATCTGGAAAGTATAAAAAATGAACCGGATGATTCTTATTTCAACCGTCTGGAAGAACTGCAGAAAGAATACATACTTCCATAAGCCATATTTTTTGCAGAAACCGGACAGAAAGGAAAAATTCTGAATGATCTATTGTGTGGAAGATGAAAAAAATATCAGAGAGCTTCTGATCTATACATTGGAGACAACGGGATTTTCTGCAAAAGGAATGGCAGACAGCAAAGAATTGCGGGCGGCCCTCAAAGAAGAACTGCCGGATCTGATCCTGCTGGATATCATGCTTCCGGGAGAAGACGGCTACCGAATCCTGGATCGTCTGAAAGCTTCACAGGAAACCAGAAATATCCCGGTGATCATGGTTACTGCCAAAGAAGCAGAGTATGACAAGGTAAGAGGGCTGGAAGCAGGAGCAGATGACTATATTACCAAGCCATTTGGAATGATGGAGTTTGTTGCCAGAGTCAAGGCGGTTTTAAGACGCTGTTCAAAACAGGAAGAGGAAAAGGAACTGAAATGCGGAGAGATTAAACTGTCTGTCGGCAGACATAAGGTCAGCTGGCGCGGAGAACAGGTGGAACTGACACGAAAGGAATTCGAACTGCTTCAGTATCTGATGGAGAACAAAGGACTGGTCATGACCAGAAACCAGATCCTCTGTCACGTGTGGGGATATGATTTTGACGGTGAGACCAGGACCGTGGATGTCCATGTGCGTACACTGCGCCAGAAGCTTGGTGATGCCGGGAATCTGATAGAAACAGTGCGTGGTGTCGGATATCGGATAGGAGCATGATATGAGAAAAAAAATACTGAACCATACCTGTATACTCGTAGTTGTCTCGGCACTTCTGACTTTTTTTGCAGCAGGACTGGTAATGTACAGTAAATATAACGAAGATCTGAAAGACAGTGTAAGGGACAGTACAAAATATGTTCAGGACGGAATAGAGAAGATGGGAGATTCCTATCTTGACAAAGCTCTTGGAGATGCCACTTCTGCCCGTATCACACTGCTTGATTCAGATGGAAATGTACTGTACGATTCTGTAGAAAACACATCGGAACTTGAAAATCACAGTAACCGTCCGGAGTTTATCGAAGCGAAAAAGGACGGATATGCAGAGACCCTGCGCTATTCAGAAACCTTATCTAAACAGAATTTTTACTGTGCGGTAAAACTGACAGATGGCGATATCCTCCGTGTGGGAAGAACGACAGACAGTGTGTTTTCTACGATGCTGTCAAGCTCCGCACTTCTCGGCGGTCTTCTGATCCTGATCCTTGCAGTGGCATTTGTGCTGGTAAGAAAGCAGACAAAAGATCTGATCGAACCGATCAACAGCCTGAATCTGGAAGAACCACTTAAGGATGTGGCATATGAAGAACTGCGGCCGCTTCTCGAAAGAGTGGATCAGCAGAACTGTCAGATTGCCTGTCAGATGGAAGAACTGAAAGAGGCAGAAGCTATGCGAAGAGAGTTCTCCGCAAATGTTTCACACGAACTTAAGACGCCGCTCATGTCGATTTCCGGATATGCAGAGCTGATGATGAATGGTATGGTTCCGGATGAGAAGGTACCGGAGTTTTCGGGAAGAATTTATAATGAGGCAAGCCGTCTGAGTGCTCTTGTGTCGGATATCATTCAGCTTTCCAGACTGGATGAAAAAAGCAATGATCTGCCTTTTGAAGCAGTTGATCTGTATGAGCTTGCAGAGGACATCATTCTGCAGCTGGACAGTGTGGCTTCCAGGAAAAATATCGCGGTATCTCTGGAAGGTACTGCTGTTGTGGTGCAGGGTGTCAGACATGTGATCTATGAAATGCTTTATAATATTACGGATAATGCAATCCGCTATACAGATCCCGGAGGTACGGTAAAGATCTTTGCCGGAAGCGTGGAAGGACATCCATATTACAGTGTAGAGGATAACGGAATAGGTATTCCGGAGAATGAGCAGAAACGAATCTTTGAACGGTTTTACCGGGTGGATAAGAGTCATTCCCGTGCGACCGGAGGAACCGGTCTCGGACTTTCTATTGTCAAGCACGGAGCGATTCTTCATAATGCAGAGATCAGACTGGACAGTGAGCCGGGAAGAGGAACAAAAATGGAGCTGGTGTTCTGAAGAACGCCGGCTCCTTTTATGCAAAAATATCTTTTGACAGTTTATGTACAGAATGCAGACAGTCATTTATCTGATTTCAGATATCCAGTGCGGAAAGTGCAGCTTCATCTGCAATGATCGTGCAGTCCGGGTGGAACTGAAGGATAGAACCTGGGACTTCCGGAGTTACAGGACCCTGTACGACCTGTTTCAGGATGGATGCTTTATCTGCACCGCTGACTACAACAAGAATCTTTTTGCATCGCATGATCGTGCCGATTCCCATGGTGTAAGCCTGTTTTGGAACATCTTCTTCACTGGCGAAGAAACGCTTGTTTGCCTGAATCGTAGTCTCAGTCAGATCCACACAATGTGTTTCATCTTCAAAATGATCAGATGGCTCGTTAAAACCGATATGTCCGTCATGGCCAAGTCCAAGGATCTGAATGTCAGCCGGAGCGACTTTGTGGAGCAGTTCGTTGTATGCCTGGCAGGCTTTTTCGGCATCTGGTTCTGTACCGTCCGGAACGTAAGTATTTGCATGATTGATATTTACTCTGTGAAACAGGTGAGTATTCATAAAGTAGCGGTAGCTCTGTTCATCAGAACCTGCCAGTCCTTTATATTCATCGAGATTGACAGTGGTTATCTGTGAAAAATCCAGGTCACCGTTTTCGTACATTTCAGTCAGACGATCGTAAGTTCCAACAGGAGATGAGCCTGTGGCAAGACCAAGAACACTGTCCGGTTTCAGGATCACCTGTGCTGCGATCAGATTGGCTGCCTTCCGGCTGAGTTCCTGATAATTTTTTACTTTGCAGATCTGCATGTTTCCTCCTTCTTGTCCCTTCTGCGGACATACATGTTTATTTATATAGTTTGGAAATCTCTTATCAAGCTGGTTTCTGTGGACGTTCAGACAGGGCTTTGATAGATGTTGCGTATTCTGTAGGTGTCATTCCGGACAGCTTCTTGAACTGCCTGGAAAAATAATGGATCGAAGAATATCCCAGAAAATCTGAAATCTGGGTAAAATTCATATCATTTTCGCGAATTAGCTGTTTGGCAAAATCCAATTTCATTCGGGAAAAGAATTCAATGACTCCACATTGATATTCTTCGCGAAACAGCTTCTGGAGCTGAGAACGTCCGACCATATTGTCTTTGGAGATATTCTCAATCGTCAGAGACTGGCGTATATGCTGTTCCAGGTAATGAATGATGTTCCGGCAGGATTCAGAATCTGTCTGGCAGGAATCATAAATGCCGGCAGAGGCGGAATAATGTGCGATTGTATAGCGTCGGATCATATGGATAAGAAGTTCCTCGAGATACAGAGTAAGAAGCTTCTGGGAACCAAACGGAATGGATTCCTTTTTGATCATTTTTTCCAGATATGGATTATCAAGCGGAGAAGCAAAACAGTTCCGTGCTTCTGCAATGATGCGTCCCAGGATGCACCGTTCTGTGTCGGAAAATTCAAGTATTTTATTTTCAAAGAATTTCATGCACGGGGAATCACAGGCGAAGGAGATCACGATGATATTTGGCGCAGTTTTGCCGGCCGCCTTTAAGCTGTGAAATTCATTTGGACGGTGAAAGATGACCTGACTGCGACTAAGAGTATAGGTGCCATTGTCTGTGACGACTTCGGCAGCGCCTTTATCTACACACTGGAATTCCCAGAAATCATGACGTTCGCCATCGAAATGAAAATCATTTCTGTATTCATAGTAATGAATTGTATAAATATTCTGTATTAAAAGTTCCTGATCGAGTTGAACGCTCTGATAAGCCATGGGCTCACCTCCTTGGTCAGATGGCATTCGTCATTTATAATATTGTTTCTGAGTAATATACTAATGAATTTGTCATAAATAGTCAAATCATTATTGAGATTGTGCAAAAATATAATTATATTATGCAAATACTAACGTGGAAAAAGCAGTCATATTTAATAGAGGTTATAAAATATACCGGAAACTGAAAATCTTTATTGTCATAGTTGAAATTATGTTGTACGATTTAACTGAGTCTGGTAAAACAGTAGGAGGGAAATTTGATGAAGAAACCAGTTTTAGTAGTTATGGCGGCAGGAATGGGAAGCCGTTACGGTGGATTAAAGCAGATCGACCCAATTGACAAAGAGGGCCATATCATTATGGACTTTTCCATTTTTGATGCAGTGAGAGCCGGATTTGAAAAAGTAGTCTTTATCATAAAGAGAGAAAATAAAGAGGCGTTCCGCGAAGCGATCGGAGAACGTCTGAGCAGACAGATCGAAGTAGCATATGTATTTCAGGAACTTGATAATCTTCCTGAGGGATATGCTGTTCCGGAAGGCAGAGTGAAACCATGGGGTACCGGACATGCGGTATTAAGCTGTATTGATGAGATTGACGGACCTTTTGCTGTTATCAATGCAGATGATTATTATGGAGTACATGCATTTAAGATGGCATATGATTTCCTGACCACCGCACAGGAAGAGGATGACGTATATCATTATATGATGGTTGGATACCGCCTGGAAAATACTCTGACAGAGAATGGTCACGTTGCAAGAGGAGTCTGTGTGACAGATGAAGAAGGTCATCTGATCAAGATCAATGAGCGTACACATATAGAGAAACATGATGGAGGTACAGCTTATACAGAGGATGATGGCAGGACATGGACCATGCTTCCGGAGGGCAGTATTGTTTCCATGAATATGTGGGGATTTACAGACAGTATTCTGAAAGAGCTGAAAGCCCGCTTTATGTCATTTCTGGATGATGCGATCGAGAACAATCCCATGAAGGGCGAATATTTCCTTCCGTTTGTTGTTGATGAACTTCTTCAGGAAAAGAAAGCAACTGTTAAAGTCCTTAAATCTGAAGACAAATGGTATGGTGTCACGTACAAAGAAGACAAACCGATGGTAATGGCTGCAGTCCAGAAGCTGAAAGATCAGGGACTGTATCCACAGAATTTGTGGGAGGAAGCGTAAGTGGAAAGCATCAATAATACACAGGAAGCAATTGAGGGATTCAGACTGTCGGGCGAGCTGAAAGAATGTATCCCGTATGGTAATGGACATATCAATGATACATACAGACTTACTTATGCGACTCCACAGGGAACCAGACGATATATTCTGCAGAGAATGAGCCAGAATATTTTCAAGAAGCCAGTTGAACTGATAGAGAATGTCAGTGGCGTCACTGCCTGGCTTCGAAGGAAGATCATCGAGAATGGCGGTGATCCGGAGAGAGAGACACTTACTCTGGTGAATAGTACAGAGAACCTTCCATATTATGTGGATTCCAACGGAGAATACTGGAGAGTATATCTTTTTATAGAGGGTGCTACCTGTTATGATGCTGTTAAGGATGATAATGATTTTTATCAGAGTGCAGTAGCTTTTGGACATTTCCAGAGACTTCTTGCAGATTATCCGGCAGAAACTCTCCATGAGACGATCAAAGATTTTCATAATACGCCAGACCGCCTGGAGAAATTCAAAAAAGCAGTAGCAGAGGATGTCTGTGGAAGAGCCGCTTCTGTTCAGAAAGAAATTGATTTCATCCTGGAGAGGGAAGAACTGACACATGCTCTGTACGATATGCAGCTGGATGGAAGACTTCCTCTCAGAGTTACACACAATGACACCAAGCTGAACAATATCATGATCGACGATGAGACTGGCAGGGGCATCTGTGTGATCGATCTGGATACGGTTATGCCGGGACTGACAGCGAATGATTTCGGTGATTCTATCCGTTTTGGGGCAAGTACAGCCCTGGAAGATGAACAGGATTTATCTAAAGTATCCTGTGACCTTCATCTTTTTGATGTTTATGTAAAAGGTTTTATCGAGGGGTGTGGTGGTGCACTGACTAACCTTGAGATTGAAATGCTTCCAATGGGTGCGATCCTTATGACTCTTGAGAATGGAATCCGTTTCCTGACAGACCATCTGGAAGGAGATCATTATTTCCGTATTCATCGTGAAGGACACAACCTTGACAGATGCAGAACACAGCTTACTCTTGTTAAAGACATGCAGGAAAAGCTGCCGCAGATGAATGAGATCATTAACAAATATAAATGATTTTCCAATAAAAAAGCTTCGGACCTGAGAACAGGTTTCCGAAGCTTTTTTGTGCGTATCAGCCTTTGACACCACCGGAGGTAAGACCGCCAACAAGATGTTTTTCAATTGCAATAAACAGGATGACAACCGGAACTGTTGCAAACAGAGATGATGCAAACAGGTACTGCCATTCAACCATATTGTAGCCATTGAAGATTGTGATACCGACTGTCAGAGGTTTAAATACATCTGTTGAGATCAGTGTCAGGGCAACGGTGTATTCGTTCCATGCATTGATAAATACGAAAATCAGTGCGGTTACAATTCCAGGTGCAGCGACCGGAAGAAGGATTCGGATCAGGGCGGAAACCTTGCCACAGCCGTCTACAGTAGCGGCCTGCTCCATTTCAGGGGAAATGGAGATGAAAGTACCACGCAGAAGCCAGATAGCAAAAGCCTGGTTAAATGCTGCGTTGATAAATACAAGTCCTACAAGACTGTCGGTCATGCCGAAAGTGGACATGATCTTGTAAATACCTACAAGAAGAACAACCGGTGCAAACATCTGGGAGATGATAACGATTCCCAGGAAGATTTTCTTACCTTTGAATTTCATTCGTGCCAGTGCGTATGCTGCCGGAATACCACATACGATCGCGATCAGAGTGGAGCCTCCTGCAACTATCAGAGAGTTAATGAAATATCTGGAAAGTGGAGCCAGTGTCCAGATATCCTTAAAGTTCTGCCACAGCCAGTTGATCGGAAGAAGGGTTCCTTTGGTGGCATAGATTTCTGCACGACTCTTGGCGGCTGTTGTGAACATAACAAAGTAAGGATACAGCGTGACCAGCACGACCAGAATAACAAAGAGGTAGAGAAGAACACGAAGTAAAATGCTTTTGGTGTCACGTGATTTTTTCATTATTCTTCATCCTCCTTTCTAAGTGAAAGTACCATATAAACAGACGCACATGCACACAGAATCAGAAATCCGATTACGGACACTGCGGCTGCCTCGCCGGATTTGCCTTTGTAGAATGCAAGTTTATAAAGGTAGGTAACAAGGGTATCGGTTCGGCTTGCAGGGTCACCCTTGGTAATTGTCCATATGATAGGGAATGAATTGAATACATAAATGATATTCAATACAGTACTTACAGTCAGAGAAGATTTTACCAGCGGAAGAGTGATCTTAAATAGTTTCTGCCAGTAATTGGCACCATCGACAGTAGCTGCCTCGTAATAGGAATTGTCAATGCTCTGCAGACCGGAAAGCACACAGAACGTAACAAATGGTACTGTAACAAAAATTCCTACAAAGATTTCCCAGGCAAAATATGCTTCCGGGGTAGGTGTCCAGTTGACAGGAGAGGAGATCAGACCGACCTTCATCAAAAGTGTATTCAGTGCTCCATAGTCTTTATCAATTATGAATTTCCACACACCTGCCTGGATGATCAGAGAAGTCGCCCATGGAAATACAACGATCGCACGGACCGCTTTGCGGAAACGAAATTTGTTGTTCAGAACAAGTGCAAGGATAAAACCAAACACAGTAGAAATCACAACAACGGCAATGGTCCACACAAGGGTGTTCTTGAGAACCAGCTTAAAGGTAGATCCCTTAAGGACTTTGGCGAAGTTATCAAATCCGCAGAATCCTTTGATCAGACCGGCCTTACTCACCTCACTCATTGAAGTACGGAAAACTTCAAAGATTGGAAAGAGTATAAAAATTGTCATAAGAAGGATGCTGGGAAGGAGCCACAGATATGGCTCGACAGCAGCCAGAGGTTTCTTTTTTTTCATATTAACACCACCAGTTTATTTGTTTTGAAGCTTCAAAAGAAATATCAAAAAGAGATTTCAAAAGAAGCGGGAGCCGGTCACTAATGTTCCGGCTCCCGGTAAAGTTACCTTTAATTGTGATTGTTAGATGATCAGCCGGCGATATCAGCCTGAAGGTCATCGAGAAGTGTCTGAACATCTTCGCCAAGAAGTGCGTTCTGCTCTACTTCGATTACGCCCTGCTTAACGTCTGCCCATTCTGTTTTGGTTGCCGGGTAGAAGTTGCAGTTCTGCAGGATATCAATCCAGGATGAATAAGTATCATCCTCTTTTGCAAGGAGGTCTGCTGCTGTCTGAGTAGTAGGAAGGAATCCTTCAAATACCATGTAATCAGCGTAACGTTCGTCATCATAGAAGAAGTCGAAGAATTTGGTGATGGCAGCTGTACGAGCTTCCTGATCTTCGGCAGAGTCATCTTTGAATACTTCGAGACGGTCACAAACACCCATTGCAACGGAGTCGCATCCTTCGTTAGACGGAATAGTTGTAACATCATAGTTGATGTCATATCCGCCATCAGAAAGGTATGTAGGAATGTTGTTCGGTCCGATCATCATGGCAACTTTGCCTGCACCAAACATATCCTGGAGGTCATAACGTGTTTCATTAGCCGGATCAGAGTTAGTATATCCGTCATTTACAAGACCAATCGCATAGTTCAGAGCTTCTACGTTTTTATCGCTGTTCAGAGCCCAGTCACCGTTTTCATCTACAAATCCGCCGCCGTTGTTCCAGGTATAATAAGAGAATGCAGCCTGACCTTCGTCGGTTGTCATATCAATACCCCATGGATAAACGTCATCACCGAATTTATCTTTGATCTTCTGTGCTGTTTCCTGTACTTCTGCCCAGGTAGTCGGAACGGAAGCACCTGCTTCTTCAAGGATATCCTTGTTGTAGAAGAGAGCACGGCAGGATGCCAGGATCGGTAATGCGTATACAGTGTCATCGATTGTGCTTGCATCCCAGAATGCTGGGAAGAACTTGGACTGAAGGTCTTCGGAAGCATATTCTGTTGCAGGCATCAGCAGGTCATCAGCCACATAATCTGCCAGGACATCGATATTCAGAATGTCAGGTGCGTTATTGTTTGCAACAAGTGTATTAACCTTTGTATAGAGATCGTTCCAGGAAACGATTTCTATATTCAGATCGATATCAGGATTTTCTGCTTCGAAATCTTTTTCAAACTGAGACCACCAGGTCTGAGTCTGTGTGCCATACTGGCTGATAATTACGTCCAGAGTTGTCTTGCTGTCTGCTGCGAGAACAGGCTGAGCCATTGTTGCTGTCATTGCCACTACCATAGCTAATGCGATTTTACGTTTCATAGAAAAATCCTCCCTTTTGTTTAGTGAAACTGACTGATGTGTCAGTTTGATTTCGTGAAAATCACGAACAAGTTAGATTGATTATATCGTTTGCGAATGAGAGTGTCAATAAAAATGTATAAAAAAGGTCTGAAATTGCAAAAAAAATAATATATATTGCATAAAAATATGGAATGACAGATTGTACAAACATAAGAATGCAGAATTTCAGGTATGCAGGATAAACAAAATCTTGATATTGAATACGCAAAATAAATAAAGCAATAAAATTAAAGAAATAAGACAAATAAAATCACCATAGATATTTGGGGAATAGTAAAATCTGATGGAGTTTTAGTAAAATCTGAGGGATAATTCTGGAATATATTGTGAAAAAAAAAGATTGGTGCTACAATAACAACGAAATAAAACAGAACTAAAGCAAACGTCAGGAGGAGAAATATCATGGCAATTTTAGTAACAGGCGGAGCAGGTTTTATCGGCAGCCATACAGTAGTTGAGCTGCAGAGCGCGGGATATGAAGTAGTTGTTCTGGATAACTTAAGCAATTCCAGTGAGAAGCGCCTGGAACGTGTGGAAAAGATCACGGGCAAGCCGGTGAAATTTTATAAAACAGATATTCTTGACCGTGAAGGACTGAATGAAGTTTTTGAAAAGGAAGACATTGATTCCTGTATTCATTTTGCAGGATTAAAAGCAGTAGGGGAGTCTGTAGTAAAACCATGGGAATACTATGAGAATAATATTGCGGGTACACTGACTCTTGTAGATGTAATGAGAAAACACGGTGTCAAAAATATTATTTTCTCCTCTTCAGCAACTGTATATGGAGATCCGGCAATCATCCCGATCACAGAAGAGTGCCCGAAAGGACAGTGCACAAACCCTTATGGATGGACAAAATCCATGCTGGAGCAGATTCTTACAGACATTCAGAAAGCAGACCCGGAATGGAATGTAGTACTTCTTCGCTACTTTAACCCGATCGGTGCTCATAAGAGCGGTCTGCTCGGTGAAAATCCGAATGGTATTCCGAACAACCTTATGCCTTACATTACGCAGGTAGCAGTTGGTAAGCTTAAAGAACTTGGTGTATTCGGAAATGACTATGATACACCGGACGGAACAGGTGTCAGAGATTATATCCATGTAGTAGATCTTGCAAAAGGACATGTAAAGGCTGTTAAGAAACTGGAAGACAATGCCGGACTCAGCATTTACAACCTTGGTACAGGAAAAGGCTACAGTGTTCTTGATATTGTGAAGAATTTTGAAGCTGCGACAGGTGTGAAGATTCCATATTCCATCAAGCCTCGTCGTGCAGGTGATGTTGCATCATGCTATTCCGATGCTACGAAAGCTAAGAAAGAGCTTGGCTGGGAAGCTGAATATGATATTAAAGATATGTGTGCAGATTCCTGGAATTTCCAGCAGAAAAACCCGAACGGATACGAAGACTAAACTTCAGAAGAATATATTTAAAGATCCCCGATATCATTACGGTACCGGGGATTTTTTGGAATCTGATGAAAGTTGATTGGATTAATGATATTTTTTCTCTTTTTCGAATTTCGGCTCGCAGGTAAGCTCGATTCCGAGTTTACGGAATTCCCAGATGTCAACGGAGGATAACATGACAGAAGTATGAGCCTGGCAGCCGCGAAGAGCAGGAAGCTGTTCCAACGCTTTTCGGGCTTCCGGGTTATTGGCAGCACTGACAGAAAGTGCGATCAGTGTTTCGTCTGTATGAAGTCTTGGGTTTTTACTTCCAAGATAATGAGTTTTTAATTCCTGGATCGGGCGGATCGCTTCCGGTGAGATCACATGATTTTCATGCTGGATACCTGCCAGTTCTTTCAGCGCATTCAGAAGAAGGGCTGAGGAAGCACCGAGAAGGTCGGAAGTCTTTCCATAGATCATGCGTCCGTCCGGAAGTTCCAGAGCAGCAGCAGGTCCTTCTGTTTCTTTTTCTTTCTGAAGACTTGCAGGAACTACTTTACGGTCTTCCAGAGATGCATGTGCCTGGTTCAGAAGAAGTTCGATCTTACGTACTTCCTCTTCGGTGCCGTCACCGGTAAGAAGAGCGCCACAGCTCTTGTAATAACGGCGGATGATCTCCTGACGGGAAGCTTCACAGCATGCTTCATCGTCAACAATACAGTTACCGGCCATATTAACACCCATATCTGTAGGTGATTTGTACGGGCATTCACCCATGATCTTTTCAAACATTGCCTGCAGAACAGGGAAGATCTCTACGTCACGGTTATAGTTGACAGTAGTTTCTCCGTAAGCTTCCAGATGGAACGGGTCGATCATGTTGACATCATTAAGGTCTGCTGTGGCAGCTTCGTAAGCAAGGTTTACCGGATGTTTCAGAGGGAGGTTCCAGATCGGGAAAGTCTCAAATTTCGCATATCCGGCATTCACGCCGCGTTTATATTCATGGTAGAGCTGGGAAAGGCAGGTAGCCATCTTTCCGCTTCCAGGGCCCGGGGCTGTGATCACAACCAGAGGTCTGGTAGTCTCAATATAATCATTCTTTCCATATCCCTCATCACTTACGATGAAAGAAGTGTTGCTTGGATATCCGGGGATCAGGTAAAGCTTGTAAACACGGATTCCAAGTTTCTCCAGACGTTTCTTGAAGAGATCGGCACTTTCCTGGCCGGAGTACTGTGTGATGCACACGCTTCCCACATACAGGCCACGGCTTGTAAACTCATCCATGAGACGAAGAACATCCTCGTCATAGGTAATGCCAAGGTCGCCGCGTACTTTATTCTTGTCAATGTCATTGGCACTGATAACAATAACGATCTCCGCCTGATCAGAAAGCTGCATCAGCATGCGGAGCTTGCTGTCCGGTTCAAAGCCCGGAAGAACACGGGAGGCATGGTAGTCATCAAAAAGCTTGCCGCCGAATTCAAGATAAAGCTTGTTTCCGAACTGGCTGATTCGTTCCCGGATGTGTTCTGACTGCATTTTCAGATATTTGTCATTATCAAAACCTATTTTCATTTGTCTGATTTCCTCTCCTCTTTTAATTTTCCAAATCACAGGGAACAGTATACTACAACTTACTATTTACTGGCAATATCCAGAAAGCGGTTTTTTACGTTACGATTCATTGGTAATATCCCGAGATGCGTTTTTACATCTTATTTTTACAATATCGCAGTTGATTTATGCAGGTTTTATCTTTATAATAAAGAAATGACAAGAGGAGGAAAAAAATGAATAATCAACTGAATAATGATCAGGGCGGGAAACAGCCTGATAACAAAGATCCCAAGAATCAGGGATCCAATAAGAATCATCAGTCGATTCTGGCTTTTCTGATATGCCTCCTGGTAACACTGGTCTGCTTCGCATTGTTTACCAACATGCTGAAGGACAACAGCAGGGAGATCTCCTATGATAAATTCATCGATATGGTGGATAAGGACCAGGTTAAGGAAGTAACGATCCAGTCCAGTACACTGACGATCGTACCGAAGAAGCAGAATTCCGAGTACGAGGATATGAGTTACTATACTACGAAGACTGAGGACAGCACAGCTCTGACCAAGAGACTGGAGGGTAAGGGCATCAAGTTTGAGACTGACCCGCCGGATGTGTTTGGCGAGTTTGTTGCAATGATCTTAAGTGTGGTACTGCCGACACTTCTTCTTTTTGGACTTCTGATGTTCTCCATGCGCCGTATGAACAAAGGCGGCGGCATTATGGGAATGGGCGTAGGCAAGAGCAAGGCCAAGGCCTATGTTCAGAAAGAAACAGGCGTCACATTCAAGGATGTGGCAGGACAGGATGAAGCCAAGGAATCCCTTCAGGAAGTGGTGGATTTCCTTCACAATCCTGGGAAATACACAGCTATCGGAGCGAAACTTCCGAAAGGTGCCCTTCTTGTGGGACCTCCTGGAACAGGTAAGACCCTTCTTGCCAAGGCAGTTGCAGGTGAGGCACAGGTACCGTTCTTCTCCCTTTCCGGTTCGGAATTTGTGGAGATGTTCGTAGGTGTGGGTGCATCCCGTGTCCGTGATCTTTTTGAGGAAGCCAAGAAAAATGCTCCGTGTATCATCTTTATCGATGAGATCGATGCGATCGGTAAGAGCCGTGATTCCCATTATGGCGGTGGCAATGACGAGCGTGAGCAGACATTGAACCAGCTGCTTGCCGAAATGGATGGTTTTGATACTTCCAAGGGGCTTCTGATCCTGGCTGCTACCAACCGTCCGGAAGTTCTTGACCCTGCACTTCTCCGCCCAGGCCGTTTTGACAGACGTGTGATCGTAGACAGACCGGATCTTCGCGGACGAGTGGATATCCTGAAAGTACATGCCAAGAATGTGCTTCTGGATGAGACGGTTGACTTTGAGGCCATTGCTCTTGCAACATCCGGAGCAGTAGGATCTGATCTTGCCAACATGATAAATGAAGCTGCCATCAATGCAGTTAAAAAC
>CAVBPN010000006.1:0-4606 GCA_963597235.1 bacterium | reverse complement strand
TGATACAGAAAATGCTGCTGTCTGAGCGCAGCGAGTTCAGCTCTTTTCTGTATCGCTTTTAGCAAAGTTCTGTACACCTTGGTACCTTAGATGTTCTGAATTGAGACAGAACCAGAGGTGCATTCACTGAAAATCCCTAACTGGATCTTAGACTCTTCTCCTCACCGGGAATTCTTTATCATTTTTTTATCTGTCCATAATAAGCATTCTCGCCATGTTTCCTGTAATAATGCTTATCCTGCAGTTCCTGCGGCGCCGGTTTCACCTGCGGGTTGATCAGCTCGCAACGGCATGCCATCTTCGCAACTTCCTCAAGAACAACCGCATTATGAACAGCCTCATGCGCATCTTTTCCCCATGTGAAAGGTCCATGATTCTTGCAGAGCACTGCCGGAACGGCCTCATAATCCAGTTTACGGAAATAGTCCGCGATCAGAACACCCGTATTTTTCTCATATGCCTCATCAATCTCTTCCTTTGTCAGATTACGCACACACGGAACCTCTCCATAAATATAATCTGCATGAGTGGTACCATAACACGGAATGGATCTTCCTGCCTGCGCCCAGCTTGTTGCCCATTCAGAATGTGTATGTACGATTCCTCCGATATTCGGGAACTCATTATAAAGAACCACATGTGTCGGCGTATCAGAAGACGGATTGTATTCTCCCTCTACTTTATTTCCTTCGAGATCCACAACGACCATATCTTCCGGTTTCAGCTTATCATATTCCACACCACTCGGTTTGATAACAAACAGACCTTTTTCACGGTCAATACCACTGACATTTCCCCATGTAAATGTTACCAGTCCATATTTCGGCAGGTCCATATTAGCTCTATATACCTCTTCTTTTAATTTCTCAAGCATACTTTTTCTCCTTTACGCAGTTCTTTTTATACAACTCAAGGGTACTGTGCATTTCATTCACAGTACCCTCTCAGTTTTATTCTTTTTTACCAGATTTTTGACTCTACCGCTGCTCTTTCAATCGGCAGTCCCTTAAGATATCTGTCCATAAACTTATTGAATCCTTCTACACCTTCCGGTTTCGGATCAAGAGTACTTCCTTCATTTCCGGCAAATACACGGTTGTCCAGGAATTCATCCAGAGTCTCTCCGTCTTTCTTGTCTACAAGATAAGCAGCCAGAAGCGCGATACCCCATGCGCCGCCCTCTCCTGCGGTTGACATAACAGATACCGGTGCATTCACAGCATCCGCAAGAATCTGCTGTCCGACACCTTTGGTCTTGAACAGTCCACCGTGTCCTAAGAGTCTGTCGATTTTGACATGTTCCTGATCGATCAGGATATTTAAGCCCACGCGCATTGCTCCGAGACACGTGTAAAGATTTGTTCTCATAAAGTTTGCAAGTGTGAATTTACTTTCAGGAGAACGAACGAATAACGGACGTCCTTCCTCGAATCCTGTCATATGCTCTCCGGAGAAATAGCAGTAAGACAGAAGTCCGCCACAGTCCGGATCACCTTCCAGAGCTTTGTTGTAAAGGGTTCCGAACAGTTTGTTCATATCCACTTCCATTCCCATTGCCTCTGCAAATTCCCTAAATACGTTTACCCATGCATTCAGGTCAGAAGTACAGTTATTGGAATGTGCCATGGCAACGGCATCACCGGCCGGTGTGGTTACCATGTCGATTTCTTTATATGGTTTGGAAAGTGCTTTTTCCAGAACGATCATTGCAAATACGGAAGTACCTGCAGATACGTTTCCTGTGCGCTGTTTTACGCTGTTGGTCGCTACCATACCGGTTCCTGCATCACCCTCCGGCGGGCACATCGGAATACCTGCTTTAAGTTTTCCAGTCGGATCAAGGAACTTCGCGCCTTCTTCTGTCAGAGTACCGGCATCCTGTCCTGCGACCATAACTTCCGGCATGATATCACGGAGTTTCCACGAGAATCCATAAGGCTCTACCAGTTTATCAAATTTCTCAACCATATCCTGGTTGTAATCTTTTTTCTCAGAATCAACAGGGAACATTCCTGCTGCATCACCGATACCAAGAACACGTTTTCCTGTCAGCATACGGTGTACATAAGCCTCCAGAGTGCACATATAATCAATATCTTTCACATGCTCTTCTCCGTTCAGGATTGCCTGATACAGATGTGCAATACTCCATCTCTGTGGAATGTTGTACTGAAAAAGCTCCATCAGCTTCTCAGAAGCTTCCCCAGTAATGTTATTTCTCCAGGTACGGAACGGAACCAGAAGTTTTCCGGCTTTATCAAACGGCATATATCCATGCATCATCGCACTGATTCCAAGTGCTCCGACACTGGTAAGCTCCACACCATATTTCTCCTGAACATCTTTTACCAGATCACTGTAACTTCCCTGCAATCCCTTATGAATGTCATCCAGAGAGTAGGTCCATACACCGTTTTCGTAGCGATTCTCCCACTCATAGCTTCCGGATGCGATCGGATTATATTTGTCATCTACCAGAACCGCTTTGATCCTGGTAGATCCGAACTCTATTCCAAGTGCTGTTTTGTTATTTAAGATAGCTGTCTTTGCTTCACTCATTATAAAATTCCTCCCGAATGTTTTGATCGTCACATCCGCCTTCTATTTTCTGAATGCAAGCTCATTCCATCTCAGCTCATTCTTAAAGTTGCGGATGGTTGTATCTTTGTCAATGTAGACAGCTTCGATTCCCATTGCTGCTGCCCAGTCACCCATCTGTTCAGCAGTCAGGTCATAGGAAAATGCAGTATGATGAGCGCCGCCTGCGAGGATCCATGCCTCTGCTCCTGTTGCCAGATCCGGCTGCGGAGTCCAGAATGCGCTTCCTACCGGAAGTTTCGGCATCGGTTTCTCTGTTTTCCTGCACTCAACATCATTGATGATCAGACGGAATCTGTCACCAAGATCGATCAGAGAAGTTGCAATTGCCGGTCCTGTCTTGGACGTAAATACAAGTCTCGCCGGATCTTCTCTGTCACCCATGGAAAGCGGGCATACTTTAATGCCAATCTTACCATCTGCGATGGTCGGGCAAACTTCCAGCATATGTGACTGAAGAATGCCTTCCTTACCCGGAACAAGATTATATGTATAATCTTCCATAAAAGAAGTTCCCTTCGCATCCTTCACGCCTGCAGTCATGATCTTCATCAGACGTACCATTGCTGCTGTCTTCCAGTCACCTTCAGCACCAAATCCATATCCCTTCTCCATAAGGCGCTGCATTGCCAGTCCCGGAAGCTGCTGTAAGCCGCCAAGATCACCGAAATGAGTAACAACTGCCTGGTAATTCTTTTCTTCCAGGAATCTCTCAAATCCGATCTCGATTGCTGCCTGTACTGCTACATGACGTTTGAATTCTTCCGGGTCTCTGCCCTCAAGAAGAATGTCATATTTATTATAATATTCTTCGACTAAAACATCAATATCTCCTTTGGAAACATCCTTCACATAATCACAGACTTCATTAATCGGATAAGCGTCAACTTCCCATCCGAATTTGATCTGTGCTTCTACTTTATCGCCCTCGGTAACGGCTACGTTTCTCATGTTATCAGCGACACGGCATACACGGATATGGCTGCTTTCCATGATTCCGACTGCGGTACGCATCCAGGATGCCAGTCTCTCCCGAACTTTCCTGTCAGCCCAGTGTCCGACGATAACTTTTCTCTCGATTCCCATGCGGGTAACAATATGTCCATATTCTCTTCCACCATGAGCAGACTGGTTTTCATTCATGAAATCCATGTCAATCGTGTCATAAGGAATTTCCTGATTAAACTGTGTGTGCAGATGGCAAAGCGGTTTTCTGTATTCTTTCAGACCAAGTATCCAGGATTTTGCCGGTGAGAAGGTATGCATCCATGTAATAACACCAGCGCATTCTTCGTCATCATTTGCCTCGTTAAATGTTTTACGGATCAGTTCATTTGTGATCAGTGTCGGTTTCCATACCAGTTCAAATGGAAGAACACCGGATTTGTTCAGTTCTTCTACAATAATTTTTGAATGCTCTGCTACTTTTCTTAAACACTCATCCCCGTAAAGATCCTGTGACCCTGTGCAAAACCAGAATTTATAATTTTTACCTGTGACCATGATTCAAAAACCTCCTGTCTTTCTATACTGTCATTTTTGTATACTATCATTCCCGAACAACCAGGCATATTGTAATCTTTTAAAAATATTCTAATTTTTTAATATTATTTTTTCTTCTTTGCGGATGCCAGTACAGACTGGATCACGATGAAGAAGCAGAGCAGTGCGGAAAGTACGATTCGTACCCACCAGCTTGATAAAGTACCCTGTGCAGTGATCAGACTGGAGATTGTTCCCTTGATCAGTACACCGAACATGGAACCGATCGGAGTACCAACACCACCAGAAAGAAGCGTTCCACCGATAACGGCTGAGGAGATTGCATCCATCTCAAGACCTTTTGCCTGCTCTACGAAACCGGCACAGCTGTTAAGGCAGAAAAGAAATCCGCCAAGTCCTGCAAGAAAGCCATCCAGTACATAAGCACGGAACATAGTTTTCTTGACATCAAGTCCCATCATGAGGGCACTCTGTCTGTTACCACCGATCGCATACAGCTTACGTC
>CAVBPN010000005.1:0-5418 GCA_963597235.1 bacterium | reverse complement strand
ATTTTTTATTTTATTATAGATCACATAAGACTGTCAAGGCAAAAAAGCCTTGAATTCCCAGCGGCAGGGCATGTTAACAGAAAAAGATTAAGCCGGCTGCTGTCAGCCGGCTTAATCTTTTTCTGTTCTGTATTTTATCTTTCTTCTGCGATCTTCTTTGTGATCTTGAGGAATTTGTCAATATCGTCAGTTCCGTGGCAGTGAAGTGGTGAAACTCGTAATGCTCCTTCAAGTCCCAGAGTCTCTACGATACGTCTGGAATACGGACTCGTTTTTACACGCTCAAAGATCGTAACACCATGTTCGAGATATCTTCTTGCACACTCTGCATACTCAATTCCCTTAATTCCCATTGCAACGATCAGATCCTTTGAAGTCAGGTCTTCTACGTCAACATAGACCTCAACCCCCGGAATATGCCGAAGTCCCGGTACTTTATCGGTTCCTTCCAACATACGGCAGAGAAGAGCTCTCTCCTGAAGATGGATGTGTGTCATTCCCTCTGTAAACAGTGTACGTCTGTCTGCTTTCTGTGCAGAGTCTCCAAGGAAATATTTTCCGATGTTGCAGACATATTTGATCACTTCCATCATTGCAGCGAAGTTTGCCGGTGCCGGTGTTCCAAGCGCCCATACTTTATCTTCTTTGCAGGTAAGTTTGGTATGCGGCAGAGCACAGACACGGTCGGATACATAGGCATATCCGCAGCCACGGACACCAAAGAATTTATATGATGCAAAGTTGCAGACATCCACACCCCAGTCCTCTACATCTATTACTGCATGAGGTGCATGCTGAACAGCATCACTTACAATATAGATATTGGGGTTGATCTCTTTTGCACGGCGTGCGATTTCCTTTATATCCATGATATTTCCGGAAATGTTGGATGCCGCCATAATACTCAGAAGCACGGTATCTTTGTCTACATGCTTCATGATCTCATCCGGATCAAGCCCGCCTGTTTTTTTATTGGCCTGAACTACACGGAATTCTCTGCCGGTCTTTTTGCAGTAATATTCTACTGCATCATGTGCTGACGGATGTTCCAGTGCTGATGTAACTGCATTTGTTCCCCATTTTTCGCCTTCCATGATCGTTCCTACGGCGTGGAACATGGTCTGTGATGCTGTCAGGTCAGTAACGAGGGAACCGCTCTTTGCACCAAAGATGATCTCAAGGATTTCTTTTGTTCCTTCTTTGACATAGTCTGCAAGATCAAATCCTCTTCCTCTTGCACGCTCCGGACAGTCCGGAAATTCTTCAATCACAGCCTTTGCTTCTACCGCTTTTCTCAGTCTCAGGGATCCGCCTGAGTTTTCAAAAAACAGCCTCGGGCCGTACTGAGGATCTTTATCTGCATAGCAGAACTGCGCTTTTAATTTCTTCTGATATGTATCCGAAAACAATACTCCGTGGTTACTTTCCATTATAAAACATCTCCTTCATCCTGTAAGTGGATGGTTCTATCTTCTCTATATCGTTGGAATTGAATCCCTTATTTGTTTACCTGATTTACTACATTTCCATCAAGAAATGCTTTGATATTGTCAACTGTGATATCCATAATTCTCTGTCTGGATGCCTGTGCTGCCCAGGAAATATGTGGTGTGATCAGGCAGTTCTTTGCGCTAAGGAGCGGGTTGTCGCCTTTGATCGGTTCACTGGAAACTACGTCCAGACCTGCCGCATATACCTTGCCGCTGTTGAGAGCATCCGCAAGATCCTGCTCTACAACGAGCTGTCCTCGACTGTTATTAATAAGGATCACTCCATCTTTCATCTTTGCAATATTTTCTTTGTTGATAATTCCCTCTGTTGCAGGGAACAGCGGGCAGTGAAGGAAGATCACATCAGACTGTGCAAACAGTTCATCCAGTGATACATACTCTGCCAGTTTCTTTCCTGCCTCACTCTCAAAAGTATCATACGCAAGAACTTTCATGTCAAGTGCGTTCAGAAGTTTTGCTGTAGCCTGTCCGATTCTTCCAAGACCAATGACACCTGCTGTTTTTCCGTACAGCTCGATCATCGGGTAATCCCAGAAACACCAGTCATCATTATGCTCCCATTTACCTTCTTTTACACATTTGTCGTGATGTCCGTAGTGAGAGCAGATTTCCAGAAGAAGTCCGAGTGCATACTGACCTACGATCTGAGTTCCATAAGTAGGCACGTTTACAACCGGGATTCCCTTTTCTTTTGCATAGGTATAATCAACTACATTGTAGCCTGTTGCAAGAACTGCGATCAGTTTGATGTTCGGGCATTTGTCGATGGTTTCTCTGGAAATCGGTGTTTTGTTGATGACAACGATCTCGGCATCCCCGATCCGTTCTGCGATCAGAGGTAATTCTTCATAAGAAGTTCTGTCATATACAGTTACCTCTCCAAGTTCTTCAAGCGCTGCCCAGCTTAAATCTCCTGGGTTCTCTGTGTATCCGTCTAATACTACAATTTTCATAATACTTCCTCCCGTTTTATATTATTTGTGTTTTATTTATTAAATCTGGTATCCAGTGCTTCGAGTTCTTCCAGTTCCCTGATGTAGAGATCCTGTGCTGTCTTAAGACTTACCTGAACAAAACGTATCTTCTGTCCTGGCTGGCTCTGTGCGATCTTTGCAAGATCTACAGAGATCACTGTTCCGATCTTTGCATATCCACCGGTGCTCTGTCTGTCTGCAAGCATGATGATCGGTTTACCATTTGTCGGTACCTGGATAGATCCAAGAGAAATACCATCTGTATTGATGTTTCCATCGCCTTTGTGCTCTACCGGTTCTCTTTCTATTCTGCAGCCCATGCGGTCAAATTCATTAGTGATCGTTCCGCTGTTCCAGAAAAAGCTTCTGATTCCGGCCTCGGTAAATTCATCATCCTGTGGTCCAAGAACCACACGGATCACAATTTCATTTTTCGGATAAACCTGCCCGGCAACCTTTCTCTCTGCCATCTTCGGAAGTTCCGTTTTCGGAGCAACAAATTCGATTCTGTCGCCTTTTTCAAGCTTACGTCCATCCATGCCGCCGATCTTGTTTCTCAGAAGGGTTGATTTGCTTCCCATTACTTCCGGAATATCAAGGCCGCCTGCAAAAGCGATATATCCGCGGCATCCATTCTTAGGACCTGCAAAGGAAAGTTTCTGTCCTTTTTTTACAAGGACAGCTCTGTCCATCGGAAAGGCTGTGCCGTCCAGCATCGGAGAAAGATCTCCACCGGTAACTGCGATGATATTATCACTGGTAAATGTTAAAGTCGGACCCATAAAGGTCATTTCCAGTGCTGCTTCTTCTTTTTTGTTGCCAACCAGAAGGTTCGCAATATGGAAGGAATGACTGTCCATTGCACCGGAAGTTGAAACTCCGAATGCCTGATATCCGTATCTTCCTTCATCCTGCACCGTTGTCAGGATTCCGCCATTTTCTACTACTATTCCCATAACCTGACCTCCGCTTTAAGCATTTTCCTTTGGTGTATATGTTTTTACATGATAGGTTCCGTTCTTGACATCTCTTCTAATCTTGTCGTATTCCGTCTGTGTTACCGGAACGTATTTCACCCAGTCACCAGCATGCACAAGGAACGGATCTTCTTTCTTGAAATCACAGATTTCAAGAGGTGTCATCCCGATAATATTCCATCCGCATGGCTGCTCAAATGGGATCAGGTCGGAAAGATTTAACTGGACAACAACAGATCTTGCAGGAATCTTTACGCGCGGAGACTCTCTTCTCTTGAAGCTGTACGGTTCTTCGAATCTTGCCATATATGGATGCCCCGGTGCAAATCCAAGCATATATACATAATATTCATGCTCTGAATGTTTGCGGATCACTTCTTCTGCAGAAGTATTCTCCAGACCAGCACAGTACTCCAGGTCCGGGCCTGTCTCACCACCATATAAAACAGGAATTTCCTTTACTACTTTTGCAATCTCCTTTACGGAATGCATCGTATCAAGACGTTTACCCAGTTCGCCGGTCAGCTCTTCATATCGAATCACTTCCGGTCTGTAATGAACGATCAGTGAACAATAGGTTGGAACTGTTTCGACCACTCCCTCGATCGGAGCTTCTTTAAGATTCTCATCCAGCATACGAACCTTTGTGTTCGTTTCAAGACAAATGGTTTTTCCAAATTCTACAGAAACCGCACGGTCTCCTGCTATCAGGAATTTCACATCCATATATAGTACCTCCGTCTTTTGTTATAATCCTGAATTATACCACGACACTGTGTATTCCGAAAATAAATTATATTTCTTAAAATTATTGAAATTCTTTATATTTTCTCCTGTTGATTATGCCATCGAGATCGGGCCGCCTCTTAATTTTCCTGCTGTGCAGATTCTGTTGATAGCTACCATATATGCGCCCATTCGCATGGTGCTGTTTTTCTCCCTGCTCATTGCGCTTACTTCGTTGTACGCTTTAAGCATTACTTTTTTAAGCATGATATTTACTTCGTCCAGCTCCCACGCCATGCTCTGGATATTCTGTACCCATTCAAAATAGGAAACAACTACACCACCTGCATTGGCAAGGATATCCGGCACTACAATGATTCCTCTTTCAGCAAGAATGTCATCAGCTTCCACACTTGTAGGTCCGTTGGCTGCCTCGATGATCACTTTTGCCTGAACCTTCGGTGCGATCTCTGCAGTGATCTGATTTTCCAGAGCTGCCGGAATCAGGACATCGCAGTCACAGGTCAGAAGCTCTTCATTTGAGATATGTTTTACCTGATCACTTTCATAATCCTTCAGACTATGTTTTCTGTCCGCCAGATATTTCGTAATCTCAGGAATATTCAGGCCATCTTCTTTCATAATGGCTCCTGACCAGTCACTGACTGCAATTACCTTTTTACCTTCACTGTGAAGAATCTTTGCAGCAGTTCCGCCAACATTTCCCATACCCTGTACAACATATCTCTGTGCCATCGGATCCATTCCCAGGTCTTCCAGACACTGCTGTGTGATAATCGTTACACCACGTCCTGTTGCCTCTGTTCTTCCGATAGAACCACCAATCTCAATCGGTTTGCCGGTAACAACGCCGGGCACACAGTGACCTTTGAACATGCTGTAGGTGTCCATGATCCATCCCATTACTTCACCGTTTGTGTTTACATCCGGTGCCGGGATATCCTGATCCGGACCGATAAGCGGAAGAATTCTTGTTGTATATCTTCTGGTAAGTCTGATAAGTTCTTCTCTTGAAAGCTTTGTCGGATCAACTTTGATTCCGCCTTTTGCTCCACCATAAGGGATATTTACTACGGCACATTTAAATGACATCCAGGCTGCCAGGGCTTTTACCTCATCTTTGTCTGTATTCTGATGATAACGGATTCCACCTTTATATGGTCCTCTGGCACTGTTGTGCTGCACACGATATCCTTCAAACACTTTTAG
>CAVBPN010000004.1:0-4173 GCA_963597235.1 bacterium | reverse complement strand
ACAGTGAATATGTCAGCAGAGGAGAGAAATATCTGGAGCGGGCAGAAGAATATAAAAATGAACTGAATCTTTCTACAGAAGATACTTCAGCATCAGATAGGCAGAATACTTCTGAGAACAGCGGTTCAGCATCATAAGAAAGTTTAAAAGTATAAGAAAGGACGGAATATGGCTTATCAGATTGAATATGCATATACATGCCATATAGGAAAGATCCGCAATAATAATGAGGATAATTTCTGGTGCTGCGGTGACAGTCTGGAAGCGCAGAATCAGGGAATGAGCCATATTCGCAGCGGACACATAAAGCAGTCCGAATATCCGCTGCTTGCAGTCTTTGATGGCATGGGCGGGGAGAGCTGCGGCGAGATGGCTGCTTTTCTCGCGGCAGAGTCCTGCGGGAAACATTATAAAACGATAAAAGACGGAATTCAGAATGATCCGCAGGGATTTCTGAACGAGTTGTGTGAGACCATGAATCAGGCCGTGTGTGATTATGGCAGAGAAAATAAGATCAATAGTATGGGAACGACTGCCGCATTGCTTGTATTTGGGGAAGAAGCAGTCTATAGCTGTAATCTTGGTGACAGTCGTATCTACAGATCTGATAATGGGAAATTTTGCCAGATTTCGAAAGATCATGTTTTTGGACGAAGCTTATTTGGAAAAGCACCGCTGACACAGTATCTTGGAATGGAAGAAGAAAATCTGCAGTTGGAGCCCACGATCAGCAGACAGGAGATCAAGATGGGAGATCGTTTCCTTCTTTGTTCGGACGGAATTACCGATATGTTGTCTGATGGAGAGATTGCAGATATTCTCAGCCGGGACATTCCGGTAGAAGAGACAGTTGAAATCCTTGTAGACAGGGCATTGAAAAAAGGCGGCAGAGATAATATTACAGTTGTTTTATGCGAAATCGCAGAGCAGCCCCGCAATATGTTCCAGAGGCTGCTAGGCTGGTTTCATAAGCAGAATGAGGGTGACGTACAATGAAAAACAGGATGCAGGATCTTGATTTTGAACAGACAGTGGCATTTGATTCTGTAAAAGATTTTGAGTTTACAAGAAAAGCTGCACAGAGATTCCGCCAGGTAGTCAGTCTGGATGGATTTGAGGATGAAGATGCAGATGTTATTTTTCATTACTTATATAAAGAGATGGAGCTTGTTTCGTTTGGGGATCATCTGAAACGCTACATTTATGAGCGATCAGGACTTGAAGAACCATACAATGAGGTTACGCAGGATATTTACAAAGATATCGTGATTGAATCCTTCCATGAGACGTGTACGCCGAAATCCATGAATCCGACGTCAACGAAGCTGACTTCGCTGGTAAATAACTGGCTTACACAGGCTTCAGTCAAGAGAGAAACCGTTTTTTTGCTGGGATTTGGACTTCGCATGAGTGCAGAGGATGTTTCGGATTTTCTGACAAGAGTTCTGAGAGAACAGGACTTTGATTTCCATAACCCGGATGAAGTGATCTATTGGTATTGCTATTCGCAACAGCTGGGGTATCACAAAGCGGAAGAACTGAAGAAAAAGTATGAAGAGCTGGAACCAGATGAAAGTTATACAGATGCACCACAGGTGTACTCAGGAAAAATATGCCTTGATACAGAGGAGAAACTGATTCGCTATCTCGCGTATGTAAAAGTCGGAGCGGATGATCCAATGTCGGAGAAAAGTCAGGCATATCAGGAGTTTGTTCGTCTGCTTACTCATGCAAAAGAGATCATTGCAAAGATGTATCAGGGCGATGAGGTGGAAAAGTCCCGAAACAAAGTATGGAATATTTCCGATATTACGGATTCAGATGTGGAAAAAGTCATCTGCAGTGGTATTCCAGTTAATAAAATGGGAAATCTTAAGAAGATGTCTGCCTCAATCCTGGCAAAGCATTTCAGCCAGAAACGATTCAGCAGACAGAGAATCAACAGCATTCTGAATCATAAGTTCCCGGTAGAACGATTCGACCTGATTACATTGGAGTTTTTTATTATTTCTCAGGAAATGCAGGATGATGATCCGTATAATCGCTATCATCATTTTCTTGAAGAGATTCAGGAGATTCTTAAGAAGTGCGGAATGAGTGAAATCTACATAGTAAATCCATATGAGTGTTTTTTACTGATGTGTCTTCTGACAGACTGTCCGCTGGCTGTTTTTGCAGATATCTGGGAAATGTCTTATGAAGAAGATAAACAGGAAGATTAAGAAAAACCTGTCAGACCGAAAATTCGGAATGACAGGTTTTGTACTGTAAAGAAATGGTCATTCGTTGTAATAACCATAGATCAGGCGTGAATCCTGAGCGATCACTGCCTGTGCTTCGCCACTGTCGGTCAGGTCCTGTGACATAAAACATACGACCAGATCAATATTCTTGGAAGTATCGTAAATGATTCCGGCATCATTTTCAACGTCATCCAGTTCACCGGTCTTATTGGCAACTTTTACGCCCTCCGGCAGATTCGCCGGAATTTTATTTCTGCGTTCCTGCATTTTAAGAAGAGAATACATAGCATCCGTATGAGCAAGTGTGGATTCAGCGGTTCCGGCATTACTCTGATAGATTTCTTTCAGAAAATGACCACAGTCGCTGACGGAAGTGTAGTTATCACCATATTCGTTGCTCTGGAGAAGCATGCGTCCCATCGAGGTATTGGAGTATCCGTGGGAAGTACAGAATGCATTTACAACACTCATACCGGATTCGTCATCTCCATCGCCAAGCATATTTACGAGCTTGTTTGCTGCATCATTATCGCTCACTGTGATCATAGGATTCAGATAACTGTTCAGAGTATCGGCACCGTAAGTATCAGAAAGTGTTTCATAGTTTTCGTAAACAGCTCCCATAATAAAGAGCTTGATGAGGCTTGCGGCCTGCATAGGCTGGTCATCGATCGTGCCTTCTGTATTTTTCATAAGATTGCAGAGGTATACGGACCAGGTGCCATTATTTTGAGGAAGAAGAGGTTCAATCTGGGAAAGAAGATTGTTCAGACTCTCATCCGTAGAATTTTCTGATGAATGGGAAGGAGAAAGCGTACCTTCTTCCTGGTCAGCCTGTGTGCTGTCCGATGATGTAGTATTTTCTGTATTTTCCGCGGTGGATGACAGCTGATTATTCAGATCGCTGAGTTCCTGGGCCTGACTGATCAGTACAGCAGAAGTATCAGAGATTTCCTGTACCGTATTCTGGAGATCGGCGACTTTTGAACGGAGAGAAGCAAGATCCTGGAAGGAGTAGAGCGTCAGACCACCGAGAGCCAGAATGACGAGGGCCAGGATGATAATGATCATATAAAGAAGAACAGGTTTTTTCTGCTTGTTTTTTTTCATTATGAAATCCTTTCTCAAAGTATTTTAGCTGTAAAATTCTTTCTATATATATAAGCTGTTCGGTTAATCATGATCCTGACTGAAAACAGATGCAGGAACATTAGCGTCTGAATCTGAAGTATCACGATGTTCCTGGACAACAGTCTGCTTTCCGGCAGCTTTTTTCTGCTGATAGTTCAAAAGATCCTTTTTTTCTTTAACTGCATTTTCAAAAGTAGTTTGGGCATTGGTCAGTTCCTGCTGTTTGTCTTCTGCCTGGGAAATAAATGCATCAAGGCTCTGATCTGTATCATGGATCTGTTGGCTGGCCTGGATTCCCATGAAAAAGATGCCGGCAATAAAAATGGCTCCGGTGATGATAAGCAGGACGGCAGCCGGGTTAAATTTGTTTTTCATAAAAAATCCTTTCTTATTATAAATCCTTTCCTGTATTATAGAAGTAACATGATAAAGCAATAATTACTTTTTTTTATTATAATCAGAGCCTGAATAAAAAGCAATAATAAGGAAATCGTAAAATAAGATAAAATAAAGAAAAAATCCTGTAAAATGCCTTGACAGCCGTATTTTTACGGGATATAATGAGCAAGCGTGCAACAGGAACGCTGTTTTTTTGTGCGCAATATTCATTTGACAATAGCAACCGCGCTACCCCATGGCAAACCATGGAGAAAATAATCGGGAGGTGAAATGGAATGCCAACATTCAACCAGTTAGTAAGAAAAGGACGTCAGACAGCTGTAAAGAAATCTACAGCACCGGCTCTGCAGAGAACATTCAACTCTTTAAGAAAGAAAGCTGTTGAACAGTCTGCACCACA
>CAVBPN010000003.1:2675-18301 GCA_963597235.1 bacterium | reverse complement strand
ATGAGAATGAAAAGCCGGGAGGACAGCTCTTCAAGCAGATCCACAAGTTCTTTGGTTCAAAGGAGCACCGTGCGAAGGTCAGAGGTTTTGTGATCGGTCAGCAGCTTCTGGATGAAGCTGATCAGGCAGGAGTTGAAGTAGTACTTAATGCAACGGTAATTGGACTATATCAGGACAAAGAGATTGTTGTAAAAGAAGGCGAGGAGATCAGACATTTTAAGGGAGATGCGATCATTATTGCAACCGGAGCTGCAGAGAATATGGTTACATTTCCGGGTTGGACGCTTCCGGGCGTGATAGGAGCAGGAGCCGCACAGACGATGATGAATCTGCATGGCGTTTTACCGGGAAAGAAAGTACTGATGCTTGGATCCGGAAATGTCGGACTAGTTGTTTCTTTTCAGCTGATGCAGTGCGGCTGTAAAGTTGCTGCGCTTGTCGACGCGGCACCTCGTGTAGGTGGATATGGTGTACATGCAGCAAAAGTAGCCAGAACCGGAGTTCCGTTTTATCTGTCTCATACGATCGTGGAGGTTGAAGGTGAGGAATGTGTTACAGGAGTTACGATTGCTGAAGTGGATTCTGGTTTCAGATTTATTCCGGGTACAGAAAAGCATTTCGATGTAGATACAGTCTGTCTGGCAGTTGGATTGTCTCCGATGTCCCAGCTTCTGAAAATGGCAGGTTGTAAGATGGAAGATAACCCGAAGAGGGGCGGACAGGTTCCAATCTGCGATGAATATGGAAGAACTTCTCTTCCGGGTGTATTTGTTGCAGGGGATGTATCCGGTATAGAGGAAGCCTCCTCCGCCATGATAGAGGGACGTATGGCAGGAATCGTAGCTGCTGAATATCTGGGATATATTGAAAAAACGGAAATGGATGCAGAAATGCAGGCTCTTGACAAAGCACTGGATGGTCTGCGTCAGGGAATGTTTGCACCGAAGAACAGAGGAAAAGCGATTGAAAAAACCGATGAGGGAATCCTGGTTTCTGTAAATCTTCTGAAGCATGGATTTGTTGCGGATGACGAAATAGAACGCTTCCCGGGTGTGACACATAAAGTAGGAGTTCATCCGGTGATGGAATGCACACAGAACATCCCGTGTAACCCATGTCAGGATGCCTGCCCGAAGGGATGTATTTCCATTGGAGCAGATATTACTTCTTTGCCGATTGTTGTAGAAGATTCTCAGTGTGTTAACTGTGGCATGTGTGTTGCAAGTTGTTCCGGACAGGCAATTTTTCTTGTAAACGAGGACTGCGAAGGCGGTACTGCAACGATTACGATTCCATATGAATTTCTGCCGCTTCCTGAAAAAGGCACGAAAGGGGCAGCACTTGGCAGAAATGGCCAGAAGGTCTGTGAAGCAGAGGTTGTTTCTGTAAAGAGTAGTAAGGCGTATGATAAAACCAACCTGCTTACCATGCGCGTTCCAAAAGAATATGCAATGAAGGCGAGATTCTTTAAGGAAGAGTAAGAGAAAAGAAGTTCCAGGTGAATACAGGAGGAAAGAAGCATGAATGCAGTAAATGACAGATCAAGAGAGATAGGTCCTTTTGTTCCGGGACCAGATGATGATATGGTAATCTGCCGATGTGAGGAGATCACAAAGGGAGAAATCAGAAAAGCAGTTCATGAAGGGATGTGGACGATTACGGAAATCCGCAGATATTTAAGAACGGGAATGGGACTGTGTCAGGGACAGACGTGTGCAAAGCTGGTGAAAGGAATTGTTGCCAGAGAACTTGGGGTATCACCAGCTGAACTGGAACCGGCTACATCAAGAGTTCCAATGCGTCCGATCGAGATGCATATATTTGCAAATGAAGCAAAGGAGGATGGAGCGCATGAATAAAACAGCAGAAGCAGTGGTTATCGGTGGCGGAATCATTGGCTGTGCGATCAGCTATTATCTTGCAAAGCGTGGTGTGAGTGTGATCTGTCTGGAAGGTTCGGATCACTTTGGAAATGGTGGTTCCAGCAGAAATGGCGGTGGCGTAAGGCAGTCAGGAAGAGATCCGCGCGAGCTTCCACTTGTAATGTACGGAATAAAAAAGTTCTGGCCGACACTTTCTGAGGAGCTTGAGACAGACTGCGAATATCATCAGGACGGAAATCTCAGACTTGGAAAGACAGAAAAGCATAAACAGATACTGACCGGTCTGACAGACCGTGCCGTAAAAGTAGGACTGGATGTAAAAATGATCGATGGAGATGAGGTGCGCAGAATCAATCCTTATCTTTCGGATGAGGTTACATGTGCAAGCTGGTGTCCGACAGACGGACATGCCAATCCTCTGACAACTACTCTGGGATATTACAAAACAGCGAGAAAACTCGGAGTACATTTTATTTCCGGTGAAGAAGTCGTGGAGCTTAAGATGATCAGAGGAAAGCTTCGTCAGGTGAGCTGTGCATCCGGAGATGTATTTGAGGGCGAAACAGTAGTACTGGCAGCCGGATATGAATCCAGAGCAATCGCCGGAACAGTAGGGATTGATATTCCGATGCAGAAGGCTATGTTGGAGGCACTTGTCACAGAGGCAGAACCACATATGTTTGATCAGATGCTTGGAACTGCAGAGGCTGATTTCTATGGACATCAGACAAAACATGGTTCATTTGTATTCGGCGGATCTTCGGGACTTGAGGGTTATACAAAGGATAATGGAACGCCAGTCTGTTATTCAAAGACAGCTCCATGCATATGCCGTGGCATTATGAAGTATTTTCCGGATCTGGCGAATGCCAAGATTGTGAGAACATGGGCCGGATGGATGGATCGCTGTGCAGATGGAGTTCCAGTGCTTGGAAATGTGGAAGAAGTTCCGGGACTGGTGCTTGCCTGTGGATTCTCAGGACATGGCTTTGGAATTGCACCGGGAGCAGCAGACCAGCTTGCCGAGCTGATTACAACAGGAAAAACAACAGTTGATCTGAGTGACTTGCGTTATGACAGATTTAAAGCTAAAATATAAAACAACAGGTAACTGTTCAGTACCCTCAGTTACAAAAATATTTTGGGAGAATCTGAATGATCTGGAAAAAGGATAGACTTCGCCCGACGCAGCCGTATTTTGTGTTTGATACATCAGATTTTTATCAGGAAATATATCTGAGACAGGGCATATCACATTTTTACAGCTATTATATAGAAAAAAACGTTCCTCTGAGGATCGTACCGGATGGCTGTATCGACCTTTTTTTTGAATATGAGGAAGGAAGAATGCAGGGATATGTGTGTGGTACAACACTTAAGTATACATGTGAAGAATGTAAGGGAAGAGATAATGCATTTGGAGTTCGGTTCATGCCGGGGGTTCAGCCGGAGCTTATCAGCTGTACAATGCGAGAATTGCTGGAAGAGAAAATACCAATTGAATCTGTCCTTAAAGGAGAGGGTGATTGGCTGAAAAAAATGGAAGAAGAAAATGATTTTTATCAGAAAATCCGTATTTTTATTGAGACGTATACAAAAGCAGAGAAACAACGAAAGAAGCCATTTGGCAGGCAGGAGCTGGTACAGTCGGTTAAACAGATGGTATATGAATCAGACGGAAAGATAAAAGTCAGTGAAATGCAGGAGCGTACAGGATATTCCGCGCGTTATGTTAACAGTGCCTTCATTGAGGAAATGGGATTTTCGCCAAAAACATTTTGCAAGATTATTCAGTTTCAGAGAGCACTGGAGTTCCTTAATTACGGTGCACCGGATAAAATGACTGATGCAGCTGTATTTCTGGGATATTATGACCAGCCGCAGTTTATACATGATTTTTCAAGATTTGCAGGAATTACACCGAAAAAATATCTGAAGCTTGTAGAAGAACTTCAATATAAAAATAGAATCATACAAAAATAATTAATTGACAAAGACGTCTGACTTAAGGGTTGACGTCTTTTTTGTTAGGAGGATATGGATATGGGATTTTCACAGATTGAAGTAGTTACATCAATGAACCGTTTAAGTAATTTAAAGACAGCTTTAAGTAAACTTGGTGTCAATGGGATGACAGTCATCCAGGCACTTGGATGCGGTGCACAGAAGGGGACACCTGAATACGAAGCTGAACAGAATAAGGAGATGGAACTTTTACCAAAACAGATGATTTTTATTGTGGTCAAGGATGAACTAATTGATGCGGTAGTTGAAACTGTAAAAAAAGAACTGTATACCGGTCATATCGGAGACGGAAAAATCTTTGTTGCACCTCTGACCAATATTATCAGAGTACGGACAGGGGAAGAGGGAGAGGATGCATTATAAGTTTTATCGTAACTATTCAGCAGGTAATATCCCGCGAGGTGTTTTATCAGGAATAGGAGGAATTATATGAATGAAAAAAAACTTGGACTGCCAAGTGTTGTATCTACTGGCGTTGGACTGATCGTTGCAACAAGCTGTCTGATGTCACTGGGACAGGGAGCAGGAATGCTGGGAATCGGATTTATTGTTTCGATGATTCTTGCATGTGCAATTAATATTTGTACTGCACTTTCCATGGCAGAATTGAATGCGCTTATGCCCAATCTGACTGGTGGACTTGCGCAGTATACGCTTGCAGGAATCGGACCTTTTGTTACGCTGGTGACAATGGTTGGCGGATATATTGTATGTCAGGCAATTGCAGGATCAGTAGAATGTGCAATGTTTGGAAATGCAATAAATTCTGTATTTCATACAGGACTTCCATCCAGCGTATTTTGTATTCTGCTGCTGGTAATATTGATCGTAGCAAATCTGTTGGGAATCGATATGTTTGCGAAGGTACAGAATATAGTGGTCTATGGTCTGATTTTTTCACTTACAGCAATGGGTCTGCTTGGAATCTTTGGACTTGGAACAGGAGAAACGGTACAGCAGTCAATGAATCTGGCAGAATCTTTCACCGATACTTTTTCTCTTTTGGGACTTGCGTTTTTTCTATTTATTGGGAGCGAATTTGTTATTCCTATTTCCAGAAATGTAAGAAATGAACGGAAAAATGTACCTATTGGAATGGTGCTGAGCCTTCTGATCATTCTTGGCATGCAGATACTTATTGTTCTTGGAATGGGAAGGTACTGCAAATGGGAAGACCTCGCAAACAGTGCTTCACCTCATATCCTTTATGGGTCCTCACTCCTTGGATATGTCGGTTCACTGTGGATGATCGTTGTTTCTATATTTGCTGTCATCAGCACAGTGAATTCAGCAATCAGTTTTCAGTCCTATATGTGTGCCGGTATGGCAAAGATAGGTTTGATGCCGAAGGTGTTCCTGAAGAGAAATAAAAGAGGCTCTTATTATGTCGGGATTCTGATGATTGGAATTATTATGATCGTAGTAAATGCGACAGGGCTTTCAACAAGTGATTCACTTTCTTTTATGATCACGCTGGCCATTGTATTCTGGATGATATCCTATGTGATCGCAAACTGTAATGTACTGATCTTCAGAAAAAGAATACCGAAGGCACCACGTACATTTAAAACTCCGTCAGGAGCCCTGATCCCTGTAATAGGAATTATTGGAAACCTGTTTATGATCTGGAATATTGACGGAGATCCGGCTGTCCGGACAAAGATATTTATGATTGATGGTGTGATTTTCCTGGTGCTGGCAGTTTATGCGGCATTCTGGTGTAAATACAAATTAAAGAAACCGATGTTCAGACCTATTGCGATGCATGAAGTAATGGCGATGGAAAATCCGCTGTATCTTGCAGGACATAAAAATAACAAACATAACAGCAGATAATAAGACAGGGAGGAAAAACAGATGGAATATCCAAAGATTGATTTTTTATATTTAAGTGAAGATGATATGATCGCAGCAGGTGTGAAGGACATGAAAAGCTGCGTAGAAGCGATGGAAGAAATGTTTAAGCTTATGAAAGTAGGAAATTACCGCATGGGTGGAGCAAATGGGAATTCTCATGGAAGCATGGTTATGTTTCCTGAGAAATCTGAGTTCCCGGAAATGCCGGTAGATGGTCCGGATCGACGGTTTATGGCGATGCCGGCTTATCTTGGCGGAAAGTTTGATATGGCAGGTATGAAGTGGTATGGTTCAAATGCGGCCAACAGAGAAAAGGGACTTCCGAGATCTATTCTTATGCTTACATTGAATGATAAGGATACCGGAGCACCGAAGGCATTTATGTCTGCAAACATTCTTTCGGCATATCGTACCGGAGCAGTACCGGGAGTGGGATTTAAATATTTTGCAAGAGAAGATGCAGATACAATCGGAATCATCGGACCAGGAGTCATGAGTAAGACAGCTCTGGCAGCAGCAGTTGCTGTAAGACCAACCCTGAAAACAGTTAAAGTAAAAGGTCGTGGAAAAGCATCCCTTGATAAATTTATTTCTCATGCAAAGGCTGAGTATCCGGAACTTGACATTTATGCAGTAGAGACGATTGAGGAGGCTGTGCGTGATTCGGACATTGTTTCCGTATCTACTTCTTCTCCGACCGGAGATCCGTCTTTATATCCATATATCGCAGAGGAATGGATCAAACCTGGTGCAATTATTGAATCAACAGCAGCTTTAAGATTTGATGATGATTTTATCATCAACCGCGCAAGGACAGTGACAGATAATGTTATGCTTTATGAGGCGTGGGAGGAAGAAATGAAACCGAAAGCATATAATACGGTTCCAATTCCGGCTGTTCATGTAGAAGATCTGATTGAAGAAGGTAAAATGAAACCAGAGCAGATTGATGATCTTGGAGATGTGCTCCTTGGAAATATTCCGGTTCACAGAAAAGAAGGCGAAATTGTAGTGTATTCTGTAGGCGGCATGCCGACAGAGGATGTAGCATGGGGTACTGTTGTATACAGAAATGCACTTGAGAAAGGTATAGGGACAAAATTGAATCTCTGGGATACACCGCAGATGATGGTATGATATCAGAATGTGGATGATTACGGAAAGTGGAAAAAGGTAAATATTGATTGTTAGCTTTGAGTAACTGTTCACAGGTAGTATCCCGCGAGGTGTTTTGCCATGAATAATGGCAAAATCCCGAGACAGTTTTGAGTAACTGGTTACGGACAGAGTTGATGGACAGTTTACGCATAATCTTTTTTATGGTATAATTTCCTTGTTAAAGTTTATTATAAGTCAGATGAAGCAGGGGGATTACCATAAAGATGAAATCCATGGTGAATTATTACACTTATGTGATTATAATAACGCTGCTGGCACTTGGGGTACTTTCAGTTCTGGTTTTTGAGAATGACAGAATTTCCCGGAGAAAAAAACAGTTGTTTATCGCAACAAATATTTTTATTGCAATCTCTGCCGTGGCAGAGTGTATAGGAGTACGTATCAGTGGAAATGCGGAGATTCCAAAGGCGGCTCTTCTTACCGTAAAAACAATTGATTATATCTTTACACCATTGACCGGTGGAGCATTGATTGCGTTGATGGAACATTCGGCCGGACGGAAGAAAGTTCTCATGGGGATTTTTGCATGCAACGTAGTTTTTCAGGTGACAGCGGCATTTCAGGGATGGATGATCGTGATTGACAATCAGAATTGTTATACACATGGTGTGTTCTATCCATGTTATATTCTCTTTTATTCGCTTGTCATCATAACCATTACAGTAAAGATGTTGTCTTATGGAAGGATATTCCGTAAGCAGAACAGGAAGTCGCTTTATGCGACCATTCTTCTTGTATTTATCGGTGTCGCCATGCAGGAGCTGATCGGAAGAGACTGCAGGGTTGCATATCTTGCGACTGCATTTGGATCCGCTTTTCTGTTTATTCATTATTCGGAATTTTCGCAGCTTCAGCAGGATGATGAGATTTCTGAACAGCAGATTAAAATTTCAAATGATGCTCTGACAGGGGTATTCAGCCGCTTGGCTTATATTGATGCATTAAAAAAATATGATGTCTGTCTTCCAGAAGCACTGGTTGTTTTTTTGATAGACATCAACGGTCTGAAGGCAGTGAACGATTCTGTGGGGCATGAGGCAGGGGATGAACTTATCTGCGGTGCTGCTGAATGTATTGACTCAACGATCGGCAGATATGGAAGGACATTTCGTATCGGCGGCGATGAGTTTGTTGTATTTGCTGAGATGACGCGAGAGCAGACCACGGTGGCACTGAATGCTCTGAAAGAGAAGACTGGGAACTGGTTCGGGATGAAAACCGGTTGGCTCAGTCTGTCTGTTGGATATGCTTTTGCACTGGATTACAGAGGATTATCAGCAGAGGAACTGGTAAAAAAAGCAGATCAGAAAATGTACCAGCAGAAGAAAGAATACTACCAGATTAGTGGACACGACAGGAGAAACTGAAAAGATTTCATAAAAATATTCCCCGACGAATCAGCAGGAGAACTGTTCTGTCGGGGAATTTCTGTATCAACTTTTCTTAACCACGATATATGATTTTTCCATTGCAGATCGTGTAGTGGATTTTTCCATAAAGTTCAGCATTCTTAAATGGACTGTTGGATGCCTTGGAAGCAAAATCTGTGACGATCCATTTTTCATCAGGAGCAAAGATCACGAAATCAGCAGGGGCACCGACCTGAATATTTCCGCCAGGAAGATGATACAGAGCTGCCGGATTACAGGTCATTTTTTCAAGAAGTTCTGTCAGAGTGAGATGTCCAGGCTTCACAAGGGAAGTGAGTCCAAGACCGAGGCTGGTTTCAAGTCCTGTGATACCGCTTGGAGCCTCTGTCAGTGGTTTCGCTTTTTCTTCGACACTGTGTGGTGCATGGTCTGTGGCAATCAGATCGATCGTGCCGTCCTTGAGTCCCTGAATGATCTCCTGACGATCCTTTTCGGTACGGAGCGGAGGATTCATTTTAGCAAGTGTGCCATGCTCGAGAAGAGCTTCTTCTGTGAGGGTGAAGTGATGAGGGGTTGCCTCGGCATGAATATCAGCACCGAGTTTTCTTGCTGTGCGGACAAGTTCCACGGAGTTTCCGGAACTGATATGCTGGATGACAACAGCAGCACCGCTTCGGAGGGCGAGCATACAGTCACGGGCAACCATGACTTCTTCGGCGATCGCAGGGGAACCGACAACTCCCAGTTTTGCGGAGGTTTCTCCTGCATTGATTCCGTTATTGGTGATAAATGAGCTGTCCTCTTCATGCAGACTGATCGGCATTTGAAGGCTGGCAGCTTTTTTCATAGCATCATAGCAGAAAGCTGCATTAAGGAGCGGAATTCCATCATCGGTAAATCCGCAGGCTCCGGCAGCTGCAAGTGCATCAAAATCAGTCATTTTTGTACCGCTCAGGCCATAAGATACGGAAGCCGTCTGATAGATATGTATATTTTCTCTACGTGAACGTGACAGGATATCTTTCAGGGTATCTGCAGAGTCTACCGTAGGTTTTGTGTTTGCCATGCAGATAACGGAAGTAAATCCGCCTTTTGCAGCTGCGAGAGAACCGGTATGAATATCTTCCTTATAAGTAAGCCCCGGATCACGGAAATGCACATGTGTATCAATAAGTCCCGGTGCAATGGTAAGACCGGACAGATCCAGAACCTCTTCATCATTCTGTGTTTCAAGATTTTTACCGAGTTCTGTAATGATTCCATCTTTTGTACGAATATCCAGAATTTCGTCTGTTTTAGTTGCCGGATTGATGAGATGTCCGTTTTTTAGAAGCATAAGTTTAACCTCCTGACAGGAAAAATTAACGAAAACAGAAAACTACTATTATAATCTGTTCTGATATTTGGTTAATACGAGTATAGAAGAAACCGGTGAACTTTGTCAAGTCAACGGGCTTCCAGGTTGTTACTGTTCACTCCGTTCACAGTAACAAATTCTTTCAAAAAAAGTTTATGTTTCGACAAAAAATACTTTACAAGCATAAATTCGTATGTTAGAATATTTGACTGTGTGATATATTTTTCATATCCTTGCTCTCTGATATACAGGCAGAGGGCCATGAAGACCATAAGGAGGTAAGAAAGCATGAACAAGTACGAATTAGCATTAGTTGTGAGCGCAAAAGTTGAAGACGAAGTTCGTGATGCAGTAGTAGAGAAAGCTAAAGGCTACATCGCTCGTTACAACGGAAACGTCACAGAAGTAGAAGAATGGGGTAAGAAGAAATTAGCTTACGAAATTCAGAAAATGCATGAAGGCTTCTACTATTTCATTCAGTTTGAAGCAGACGCACAGTGTCCGGCAGAAGTAGAAAGACATGTACGTATCATGGACAACGTATTAAGATACTTAGTCGTTCGTAAAGACGCATAATCTTTTTACAGATGGATTTTAGAAAGCACCATTAAGAAACCCGTTCACTCACTAAGAAGAAAGAGGTATGACAATGAACAAAGTAATTTTAATGGGACGCTTAACAAGAGATCCTGAGGTGAGATATTCCGCAGGAGAAAATGCACTGGCAATTGCTAGATACACATTAGCGGTAGACAGAAGATTTCGTCGTGACGGCGAAGCAACAGCAGACTTTATCAGTTGTGTTGTTTTCGGACGTGGCGCGGAATTCGCAGAGAAGTACTTCCATCAGGGAATCAGAATCGTAGTCAGCGGTCGTATTCAGACCGGAAGCTATACGAACAGAGATGGCCAGAAAGTATATACTACAGAAGTAGTTGTTGAGGAACAGGAATTTGCCGAGAGTAAAGCTTCCAGTGACAGCTATGCTGCATCACATCCTCAGCAGAATGCAGCACCGACTCCGTCAATGCCGAGCCCGGGAGCAGCTAGCGCAGACGGCTTTATGAATATTCCAGATGGAATCGACGAAGAACTTCCATTTAATTAAACTGAAAGAAATAAGAACAGGAGGAAACCATCATGGCTTACAATAGAGGCGAAAGACCGGACTCTCCAATGAAGAGAAGAGGCGGACGCAGAAGAAAAAAAGTTTGTGTATTCTGCGGTAAAGAAAACAATGAAATCGATTACAAGGATGTGGCAAAACTCAGAAAATACGTTTCTGAGAGAGGTAAGATCCTTCCGAGAAGAATCACAGGAAACTGTGCAAAACATCAGAGAGCTCTGACTGTTGCTGTTAAGAGAGCACGTCATCTTTCCATGATGCCATACGTTCAGGACTAATCTGAGCGATATAGCTTATTGAATTTGAGAGCTGTATCCGGATTGCAGAGATGCTTTCCAGATACAGCTCTTTTTTCAGTTTGAGGGAAATAACTAGCATAATTTACGGATATCTGGTATAATAAAAAGCAGCGTTTAAATAACTAAGAAAAAGAATGGTAAAGAGTGTTATGAGTGGAAAATTAAAATTAAAAGGCCATCTGAAACATTTAGCCCGTTGGCCGCTGTATTTGTCCGTTCTGCTGATTGCATTGAATATTCTGGTATATGTGATCAATATTAAAGCCGGTGTGGTTGTTACCATGGGAAATCTGCTTTATATAATAGCAGCGATTGGTCTGCTGTTATATCACAGACCGTTGATGTTCAATGATCTGATTGCTTTTGCCAGCCAGTATGAATTCCTTGAGAAGAGAGTTCTTGAAGAACTGGCACTTCCATATGCAGTGATGGACATGCAGGGAAGAATGATCTGGTCAAACAGAATGTTTTCCCAGTTGACGGGCAGGGATCCGTTTTACAGAAAGAACGTAAATACAATCTTTCCGGATATTACGGCAAATAAACTTCCGGGACATGACGGAAAGGATATTACAGAAGTCAGTACCCAGTTTGGAGACCGGATCTACCGGATTTCCATGCAGAAGGTACTTCTTGGAGAGTCTGTCGCACCGTCTAAATTACTGATGGATATTCCGGATACAACAAGTCTCATTGCAATGTATCTGTATGATGAGACAGAGCTGAAAGAATATATCCAGGCAAACGAAGACAATAAACTTGTTGTGGCGCTTGCTTATCTGGATAATTATGAAGAGGCGCTGGAAAGTGTTGAAGATGTCAGAAGATCTCTTCTGATAGCACTGATCGACCGTAAGATCACGAAGTATTTTTCCAATTATGATGGCCTGGTTCGAAAACTGGAAAAGGATAAATATTTCCTGATCATGAGACAGAGTTCTCTGGAAACGCTTAAAGAACAGAAATTCCATATTCTTGAAGAAGTAAAAACGGTTAATATCGGTAATGAGATGACCGTTACTTTAAGTATCGGTATTGGTCTCAATGCGGCAACCTATCTTCAGAATTATGAATATTCCCGTATCGCAATAGAGATGGCTCTGGGACGAGGCGGAGATCAGGTTGTCATCAAAAATGGTGATAATATTACTTATTATGGCGGAAAAGCCCAGCAGATGGAAAAGACCACACGTGTAAAAGCGCGTGTAAAAGCACAGGCTCTGAAAGAATTTATGAGTACAAAAGAGCGTGTGATCGTTATGGGACATAAGATCACGGATGTGGATGCACTGGGAGCTGCAATCGGTATTTATCGTGCCGGTAAGACTTTGGGTAAACCGGTACACATAGTTGTGAACGATCCGTCTACTTCCATTCGTCCGCTGATGGCCGGTTATATGAATAATCCGGATTATGAGCCGTCTATGTTTATTGACCGGAATCAGGCAATGGAACTTGTAGATGATAATACGGTAGTCGTTGTTGTGGATACAAATAAGCCAAGCTATACAGAGTGTGAAGAACTTCTGTATATGACGAAGACGATCGTGGTTCTCGATCATCACCGCAGAGGCAATGAGGTGATCCAGAATGCGGTTCTGTCTTATGTAGAACCATATGCATCTTCTACCTGTGAGATGGTAGCGGAGATTCTTCAGTATTTCTCTGATGACCTTCGCCTTCGCAACATAGAGGCAGACTGTATTTATGCCGGTATTATGATTGATACGAATAACTTTATCACAAGAGCCGGTGTCCGTACATTTGAGGCGGCTGCATTCCTGCGTCGCTCCGGCGCTGATATGACGAGAGTGCGTAAGATGCTTCGCGATAATATTGATTCTTATAAGGCGAGAGCAGAGGCGGTCCGTACAGCAGAAATTTACCGTGGATGTTTTGCTATTGCGAAATGCCCGAGTGAAGGGCTGGAGAGTCCGACAGTCGTTGGAGCACAGGCTGCAAATGAGCTTCTGAATATTGCCGGTGTGAAGGCTTCGTTTGTACTGACTACGTATAATAAAGAAGTTTATGTCAGCGCACGTGCGATTGATGAAGTAAATGTACAGGTAATGATGGAGAAACTTGGCGGCGGCGGTCATATCAATATTGCCGGTGCACAGGTGAAACGTCCGATCGATGAAGTGCAGAATATGTTGAAAGAAATTATAGATGAGATGTATCAGGAGGAAAAAGGCAAGAAATGAAAGTAATTTTATTAGAAGATGTAAAGGCACTCGGAAAGAAAGGTGCGATCGTAAATGTAAGCGACGGATATGCAAGAAATATGATCCTTCCAAAGAAACTCGGTGTAGAGGCTACTCCGAAGAACCTGAACGACCTGAAACTTCAGAAGGCTAACGCAGAAAAAGTAGCACAGGAAAATCTGGAAGCAGCACAGGCATTCGCGAAAGATCTTGAGACAAAAGAAATCATTCTTACACTGAAAGTAGGAGAGGGCGGAAGAACATTCGGCTCCGTATCTTCTAAAGAAATTTCAGAAGCAGCGAAATCTCAGCTCGGGCTGGATATTGATAAAAAGAAACTTCAGCTTCCAAGCCCGATCAGAAATCTTGGTGTGACACAGGTTCCGGTTAAATTACATCCAAAGGTTACCGGAAGTCTGAAAGTATGGATCAAAGAAGCGAAGTAAGGAGACTTTGGATATGGAAGAAGCGCTGATAAAAAGAATACCGCCTCACAGCATTGAGGCAGAGCAGTCTGTCATCGGCGCCATGCTCCTTGACAGAGACGCGATCTTGGTTGCATCAGAGATACTTACAAGCGATGATTTTTATCAGAACCAGTATGGAATCATTTTTGATGCGATGGTTGAACTCTGCAATGAGGGAAAGCCGGTGGATCTTATCACACTGCAGAACCGTCTGAAAGAAAAAGATCTTCCGCCGGATATCAGCAGTATGGAATATGTCAGGGAACTGATCGAAGCCGTTCCTACTTCTGCAAACGTAAAATACTATGCGAATATCGTAAGCGAAAAGGCTCTTCTCCGCCGCCTCATCAAAGCGACAGAAGATGTGGCAAATACCTGTTACCTTGAGAAAGAAAGCACTGAAATGATTCTTGAGGAATCCGAGAAGAAACTGTTCAATATTCTGCAGAGAAGTATTGGCGGGGACTATGTGCCGATTCAGCAGGTAGTCTTAAATGCCATCAATAATATTGAAAAGGCATCTAAGCTGAAGGGCAGTGTTACCGGTATTCCCACGGGATTTATCGATCTGGACTACAAGACTTCCGGCATGCATCCATCGGATCTGGTTCTGATCGCGGCCCGTCCTTCTATGGGTAAAACAGCTTTTGTTCTGAATATTGCACAGTATATGGCTTTTCGTAAGGATGTTACAGTTGCGATATTCAGTCTTGAAATGTCAAAGGAACAGCTTGTGAACCGTCTTCTGGCGATGGAGTCTCATGTAGATTCGCAGAATATGCGTACCGGTAATCTGAAAGATGAAGACTGGACGAAACTTGTAGAAGGTGCGGATATCATCGGGCGTTCGAATCTGATCATAGACGATACCCCTGGAATCAGCATTGCAGAAATGCGTTCCAAGTGTCGCAAATATAAACTGGAACACAATCTGGGAATTATTATGATCGACTACCTGCAGCTGATGAGCGGCAGCGGGAAAAGTGATTCCCGTCAGCAGGAGATTTCTGATATTTCCCGTTCGTTGAAGGCACTTGCCAGAGAGCTGAGTGTGCCGGTCATTGCACTGTCACAGTTGAGCCGTGCAGTTGAGCAGAGACCTGACCACAGACCAATGCTTTCGGACCTGCGAGAGTCAGGAGCAATCGAGCAGGATGCCGACGTTGTTATGTTTCTGTATCGTGATGACTATTATCATAAAGATACTGAGAAAAAGGATATCGCAGAAGTCATCATAGCAAAGCAGAGAAACGGCCCGATTGGAACGATTGAACTGGTATGGCTGCCGAGATATACACAGTTTGTAAATATGAAGAAATGAAGTACCAGGGGAGCAGTTTACTGCGGAACAATCCGTAGGTACGGAGTAAAAACGGACATAGAGATGAAAGTGCAGATATTTTATCTTTATGTCTGTTTTTTTGTGGCCTGCTGTTTTTTGCTGAAAGGTTCTGTCAAATGGTTTTCGTTGAATTTACGTGGAATCCTGCTTATAATTATAGGTGATGATGTATAAGGAGGTGCGTGATGGAGACACGATATACAGTCAGACAGACAGTAGAGATGACTGGAGTTAAGTCGTATGTCCTGCGGTACTGGGAAGAGGAGCTGGAGCTTCAGATTCACAGAAATGAGCTGGGACACCGTTATTACACCGGATATGATATTCAGCTTTTCCTGAATATTAAAGAACTGAAGAAAAGGGGCCTGCAGCTTCGTGCAATCAAAAATCTGATTCCTCAGATCACTGCGTCGATGACCGGATTTGGAGAAAATACGGTCACACTTCTGGAAGGAGAGATCGTAGAGAACGGAGAAGACGAATCAAAAAGAAATATCAGAAAAGATACCGGGAGAGC
>CAVBPN010000003.1:0-2665 GCA_963597235.1 bacterium | reverse complement strand
ATTCTGGAGAGACTGATCACACAGGAACTGAGGGCTCAGAATGAAGATGAAGAAAGATGCCGTTCGCTTGATTATGCCATTCGCAGACAGCAGCTGGCAAGGAAAGAAGCAGCAGCGGCGTCAGCAGAGAAGAAAACAAAGTGGAGACGAAAAGACACATAGATTCCTGGAGAAAAGCAAAAAAAGACTGCAGCGTTAGCTGCAGTCTTTTTGGAATTATGAATGGAATTATTCAGCTGGGTGAATAGCCTCTGTTGGACAGGCGTCAGCGCATGTTCCGCAGTCAAGGCATGCATCAGCATCGATTTCGAAGTGCTCTGCACCTTCAGCGATAGCTTCAGCTGGACATTCTGCTGCGCATGTTCCGCAGCTTACACATTCGTCAGAAATTACATATGCCATTATAATATCCTCCTTTTTTCTCGTTAGTACCTTGTAGGTTCTATATCGTTATTCTAATATATATCCTTATGGATTACAAGTATAAAATTGTGAACAAATCAAAAAAAATCGATATTAGGGTTGACCGCTTCTAACTTTTATATTATAATGAATCATAGTCGGGAATTTTAAGAGTTCCATATAAAAGGAGGAAATTACAATGGCAAAAGTTACAAAAGATATGCTGATTGGCCAGTTAATTACTTTAGATCCTAATATTGCACCAATTCTTATGAGAGCTGGTATGCACTGCCTTGGATGCCCGTCTTCACAGATGGAATCTCTGGAAGAAGCTGCTATGGTTCACGGAATGGATGCAGACGTTCTGGTTCAGCAGATCAACGATTTTCTTGGAGAATAATTAATGTAATAAAAAAGACTGGCATTCATGCCAGTTTTTTTTATTACATATAAGTCATGGTTTATCAAATTTGTGTAAGCTGCTGGAGTGCACTGGAAACAATAAGTTCTCCGTGTTCTTTTAAGTGCGCCTCACCGGCTGCGGAAAATGCTTTACCGCTTCCGTATTCAGAAAGAATATTGCAGACTTTGTTAAATTCCTCCGGTGAATACTGTGACTCATGAAGAACCAGCTGGTAACGTCCATCAGAAGAATCTTTATAAAGAGAATTCTCACCGGTAAAAAATCCATTCAGGCCATGAGATGCTGCAATGACATCATCCAGGTGATAAAAACTGAACAGCCGGATCAGATCAACTGCCGGAGTATTATCGGAAGGAGCAGCGGTTTTCTCGGAAGTATCCTTCTGGGAAGTCTGTTTACGGGCATTTCCTTTCATTTTAGCTTCACATATCTTCTGGAAAATATCGATAATGTTATCGGCACCGTCAAGCTGAAGCGGCTCTGCCTGTGTATTTTCTTTATATGGTGAAAACCTGGAAAAACGAGTATCCAGTTCTTCCGGATCTTCTACCTTGGTTACAATGAGGATGACGCTGTCCAGGTTGACCGGAATCGCCTCGATCATGAGTGGAATATTATCAGCCTCAAAACCAAACTGTATCTGTGCCTGCTGCATCATGTCACGGAAAAGTTTCTTGGCTTTTTCAGAACCATAGGCAAGTTCTTTAAGATTTACCTGATGGCTCTCAAGATCTTCACGGGTCAATGTACAGCGGATCTGATTGTCATTGATTTTTTCTATTTTCATTATGATCACATCCTATTCTTATGCACCTGTCTCTGCTTTATTATATGAAAACATCCGACAGGATATATAGTCCATGACTTATCATCAGTCAGAAGATATACGGTTACTCTTCATCTTGTTCACAGTAACGATATACTTTAACTAATATGACATATTATATAACACAAATATAGAAAATGTAAAGAAATAGAACCTGCCTATTTATAAAATATTTAGAAATTAATTGGAAATTTTTAGATAAAGTGCCAAAAAGACTTGCATAAGGACAGGAACCATGTATAATGAGGAATAAGAAAAAATATTCGTCATATAGCTGAAGAACGAAAGTTACAGGTTACCATAAAAGGTAGCGGACAGATTGATACCAGAACTTACACAATACAGATTTATCCCAACATCATTGCCTGTTCTGTACATATCATGCAGCATTCTTGCTGTGGCAGTGATTTATTCCCACCATAAGATTAAATTCAATTATACGAAGGATTATTTTTTCTTGAACCTATAAGGTGTTTTCTAAAATCATTTTTTTGAAAGGAGGGCAGAAGAACCGAAATATGTCACACAGCAAGTACAGGAAAAAGTTCATGAAACCGTTGAAAGATGAATTAAAAGAGTATCAGAAAATGGGAGTCGGACTTTATCTGGAAGGAAGTCCCAGTACGCCGAAAAATATTGCGAGAGCCTGTATGATCGCAGAAAACGGCGGCTACATGAGAGATTATACAGAAGATGAAAAAGGACGGATCGCGAAAGTGAATTTTGATCATATCAGAGAAACTTCAGGAAAAGAAAAGATATAGAACAGATTTTGCGATACCTTTTATATACATAAGATAAGAAGCAGGATTTTCCGGTAAAGTGCAGTTTCCCCTCTCATACTTAACCAGACCGGAAAATCCTGTATGAAATTAAAGTAACAGTTCTAAATCCGAAATAATAATTCTAAACAGGAAATATTTGAAAATTTATAATTAGATAAGACATTATATAGTGATACATGTTATAATAAAAAAGTATATGTAATAATCAGGTTACCGGGAAAAGCGTAA
>CAVBPN010000002.1:0-2178 GCA_963597235.1 bacterium | reverse complement strand
GATTTAAATTAATATTGGGCTTAATTTAGCTTATTTTTTCAATTAATCAATAAGGAGAAGGTTGTATGAGCGCTGTAAATTTTAAGGAAATTTTTTTATCTTCCATACATATCCGTAAAATGGTAAACATTGAATATTCTGCAGAATTCCTGCTTCCTAATATTTACAATTATCATGAACTCCCGGATGAAACACTATCTGTCTCTGATTTTCTTCATCTGCTTGGAGGTGGAAATCTGAACGCAGACTCACCATTCACCTTCCACTTCTCTCCTATGAAATGCGGACTTCTTCTTTATACAGACAGTGGTGTAGGGCGAATCACGACCAGTGGTGGAACCGAATACTCGGTTGCAGATAACCAGCTTCTTTTTCTGAACTGCGACCAGACTTTTACTTTACAGAGCATCGTTCTTCCATGGAATTTCAAATTGTTCTTTATTGACGGAGACAGCCTTTCTGTATTCCTGAGCATCATGCGCGCCCAGAAAAGCAACTGTTTCCATCTTACCCCAGTCTCTCCGGTTCTTCACGACCTGAGATCCCTTCTGTCCGTCCGCTGGGAACCAGATATTTCAGACCTTCTGTTCATGCATCGCAATCTGACAGAGATTCTGTCGCTTCTGTGCAGTTCCTGCTATCCGGCTGCTACAACCGGCGTTTCCAGTGCCGCCTGGTATCTGATTGAGATGAAAGATTTTCTGGATAACCACTATCAAAAAGAATTTTCACTCAAACAATTTGAAGAAACTTTTAAAATCAACCGTTACCGTCTCTGTCGTGAATTTTCTGCCAGCTATGGACTTCCGCCTCTGCAGTATCTGACACGAAAACGTCTGGAAGAAGCAAAAAAAATACTGCTTACCACAGATTTTTCCATCCATGAAGTAAGCAGTATGATCGGTTACGAAAATACAAACCATTTTATTAACTTGTTTAAAAAATATGTATCCATGACACCTGGGAAATTCAGACAAACGGTACAGCAGGAGCAATCCGTTTCACGCTGTCCCTCTCCACAAACTTACCAGGCAACATAAAGATACCTGTAGAATAATTATCATTTCTCAGTTTATGAAGAATGATGTGAACGGTTCGCTTCGCCATCTCCTTGGTGTTGATCTCATAAGTTGTCAGACCGACACCTCCGAACTGGTCCGGAATATAATTATCAAATCCTATCACAGAAACATCCTCCGGTACAGAATATCCATTCTGTGCCAGTTTCTGGATGAGCAGACTCGCCGTTCCATCACAGTTACAGAAGAAAGCCGTCGGCATTTCTTCCGGAAGTACAAATTTATTCTCTACATCCACAAATCCAGTCTCTCTGTCACGGTCATCCAGAATCCATTCTTCATGAACCGTCATGCCATGCTCCATCATGGACTTGAGATATCCGAAGAAACGGTCATCAATACTGGTCGTGGAAAGTCTCGTTCCCACAAATCCAATCTTACTGTGCCCCATCTCAAACAAATAGTTCGTCATCTCATATCCACCCATCAGGTTGTTGGAAACCACACAGTCGGTAACCTTACCGCGTCCCGTGGTATCCAGATTCACCGTTGGTACCGGAATATTTTCTGCAAGAAATTCCGCATAGCCATGCTTAAACTCACCCATCACAATCAGACCGTCTGCCTTCTTCTCAAGGATGACCTTCGGAAGTTCACTTCGTTTCTCCACTTCATGGCTGATTACCTCCAGCATCGGGAAACAGTTCCGGGAGATTGCCCATTTGGAGATCTCCTGATAAAGTTTCCAGTAAAAAGACTGGTTTTCACCAAGATATCTGTCCGCAACAATGACTCCGATCGTAAAACTCTTTTCTTTTGCACTCTCGATCTGTGTCTCGCTTCGTTTATATCCCATCTCATCTGCCAGACGGACGATCTTCTCGCGCATTTCCTCACTGACACCTTTCTGCCCGGAAAGTGCCTTGGAGACCGTTACCGCACTGACATTCAATTTCTTACCTATATCTATTAATCTGACTGTTTTTGCCATCTGTTAAACCTCTTTTTTAAGTATTACTTAATATCGTAACTTAAAATTATCACAGTTATATGGCAAAATCAAGTGATTCGCCGCAAAAGCCTTATCACATTGCCTGTGAACCGTAACTTTTATGCATTCTTTTCCGTCATAGCCTTCTCAAGACCTTCAAGTTTCTCG
>CAVBPN010000001.1:5849-13203 GCA_963597235.1 bacterium | reverse complement strand
TCCTGAAATATTCTTTCCAGAACATTCATGATTTTCTGAATCTGCATATAGCCTGTACCGACTGGCTCCTGTTCTGTCAGGTATTTCTCTGCAACTTTCTGCCAGTAAACTTCTGCCGTCTCTATCACCAATTCGATTTTCGTAGAAAAATATCGATATATCGTTGCGACCCCCACGCCAGAGCATTTCGCAACTTCCTCCATAGACGTATCTTCCACACACTTCTCCCAGAACAGTTTCATCGATGTCTGAATGATTTTTTCCCGTCTCTGCTGCGCCTGACGTTCTCTTGTTGAAGTTACTTTTTCTGTTGTATTCATTTCTCTCACCACCTTCTTTATATTAATTTCTGGTATAATTATTATTTTTTCTTTATGATAGTGATACTATCATTTTTTATTTCTGTTGTACAATAGGCTTTTACTATTTTTAATATATTTGTGCATTTTGTATATAACGCAAAGTAAAAAAGGCACCTGCCGACTAGGACAGATGCCTGTCATACCAATATTCAATTATTTCCAGCTCTTCCACACATCCGGCTGATACCCCAGTGTAGACTGTTTTCCATTTCGGACTACAGGTGTTTTAATCACCTGCGGATTCTCAAGTACTTTTTCCATTTTATCTTCATCCGCAATATATTTGATTAAGGCAAGTGTGTCTTTGTCCTTACCATCCCAGTTAATCATATTTTCCAGACCACCGTTTATCTGTGCAACGGATGTAAACTCACCTTTACTCATGCCTTTTTCTTTCATATCAATAAACTGATACTTAATGCCACGTTCCTTGAAAAAACGTTCTGCTTTCCTCGTATCATTACATTTCTTCGTACCAAAAATTTGTATGTTCATCGTGTTCTTCTCCTGTCTTATTAAGATTCTAATACGGAATTCTGAAATAATCCAAATATGCCTTATAGCGGTCCTGTGCAGTAAGACACGTATCCGTCAAATATCCCTTTTCACGATTCCATTCTTTTAACCCACGATAGTAAAACATTTTTAAATCATCTTCAATGATAAACGGAACAATATTATATTTCAGGCATTCCTTAAACATAAGTAATCTTCCAACCCGTCCGTTTCCATCTTGAAACGGATGTATACGCTCAAATTTCACATGAAAATCTAAAATATCCGCAAAAGTTATTTGATTTTTACAGCCATACTCATCCAATAATACTTTCATCTTTGCAGGAACTTCTTCCGGAGATGCTGTAGCCATACCTCCGACTTCATTTGGAAATTTTTTATAATTTCCCACCGCGAACCAGTCTTTTCTCGAATCACTTGTTCCATTCTTTAAAATCAGATGTATATTTTTGATAAACTTCTCTGTCAATGTTGCCTTTGCATTATCAATAATCAAATCTATACATCTAAAGTGATTTGCTGTTTCAATTATATCATCCACATTGAGCACTTCATTTTCCATACCAATCGTATTTGTCTCAAAAATGTACCTTGTTTGATCATGAGTCAGCTTACTTCCTTCCATATGGTTAGAATTATATGTTAACTCAATCTGCGTTTTATGATAAATTCCTCCAGCATACTTTTTCGCTTTCTCTTCCTGTAAAATGTCTAATAAAGTACGCGGTGATTTCGCTCTCTTATTTGCTCTTTCCGGTTTTTCCGCATTTTCCGGAATGTTCCAGATCTTTCCTGTAAGAAAAGCATCCGGTACACGTCCCTGTGCACAATAATTCCGCACACTTCGCTCTGAAATATTCCACTTTTTCGCTGTTTCCGCCACCGAAATATACTGCATACGCCACCTCTGATTAACAATTTAGTTGCATATAGTATATCATATTATCGGCAAAAATGCTCAGATGTATTCGATATTTTTTCATCTTTTTGCCGTTTCATTATCTATAATCTTTTGATACATCCAAATAGTCCCGCTTACCGTTGATATAATCTGCATAAGCAACTTCCGGATCTTTTCCATGAAATACCGTGCATAATCCGCACATATCACAATCTGCAATGCATTTAAAAGTGTTTTTTATATATTCTCTGCGTTCTTCTCTGGATATCTTGGTAATGGATTCGTTGTTTGGTGGAAGCATTCTCCTGAGGAGTGCCTCCTTTAATTCTGGGCTATAGTTCATAGTGAAAACTCCCTTCCTGTGATAGCTATATACTACCACAAAAGTAATTATCTTTCACTGACAACTATCCTAACACACAGGGAGGATCAGAATGATTATTTATTGGGATAAAAAAACAAACAGTAAAAACAGAATAGGACAGCGGGTAAAAGAATTACGAAAGGCTCATAATCTTACTCAGAAAACACTCGCCGCTAAATTACAACTTTCAGGGTATGACTTTAATGATCTGGCAATCCTGCGAATTGAGCAGGGCACACGTTTCGTGCCTGACTACGAAGTTGTCGCACTGGCCGAAGTCTTTAATGTTTCGTGCGAATATCTTCTCGGTCTGACGGATACCCCTGCAAAATAATTTAATTGTATTACTCCCCATTCTATGCTAAACTATGGATAGATATTTCTGAACAACATACACTATTTATAAACCGTATGATTGGAGTGATTTCATGGAATTAACAAAAAAAATCCCTACAACTGATAAAAGCCAGGAAAACACCCATCTTCTCCGTATGTTAGACCGGGGAATTGATGATATGGAAACTGGTCGTGAATTGCCGCTGGAAGATGCTTTTCGCAAAATCACAGAATTAAGGGATGCGCGAAGAAATGCAAGATTATAAGATTATTTTAACCTGGGAAGCAATTTACGATGTCACAGACATTGCAGATTATATTGAAGAAGAATTCGGCCAGCAACGTGCTGACCGTTTTCAATCTGATCAGAAAGAACAAATGCAGAATTTAAGTCAGTTCAGTACTGCCTTTCCCCGAACTCAAATTCTGTACAGAGGATATTCCATACATAAAAAATCTTTTCCACCATCTATTATTTTTTATATTATAATGGAACAAAGAAAAGAGATTCATATTCTCCGAGTGCTGCGTCATGAACGAGACTGGGAAAATATCCTGTTGCAAAGATCAACTTATACATATCCAGAATAAACAACAAGGAGCCGATCAAAAATTCTTTTCTGAAAGGCTCCTTTAATAATTTTACGTTATCTGTCATCTTGACACTGGAAACTGCTATAATTAATTTCTAAATCATATTTTGGGATTAAAACGATATCCAACACCTCGAATCGTTTGAATATAAATCGGATTACTTGGGTTATCTTCAATCTTCTTTCTTATATTTCGTATATGCTGCATAATGACATTATAATCTCCTGAGTATGGTTCTTTCCATATATAATCATAAATATATTCCTTACCAAATATCCGACCAGGATTTTTTGCTAACAATATTAAAATTTCAAATTCACAGAATGTTAATTCAATTTCTTTTTCTTCACGAATCACTAATCTTTTTTCCAAATCAATATCAATTCCCTTAAATTTAAGAGCTTGCTTCAGAATTATTCTTTTTTCTAATTGATTCATATCTTGATTCAAAAATGATAGTATTTGGTCAAATATATTCTCATTGCCATCATCCAAAACAATCATTAAAAACTTTCCCATTCTGTTTTCCCCTTTTAGCTACATGTCTATATCAGTAATCTGGTATCATATTTTTTAGATCTTGTCGCCTTTTGCAAAACCAACATACAGTATGCTTCTCATATATGTAAAAATTTTCATAAAACATTGATAAAATCTACCGTTTCACATCTTTTCATTATATAATAGAATTGTTGTATAGTTTTTTTACTACAACTAATAAAAATTTTCCATTTATTGGACAAAAAATAGTTCAGTAATAACTAACTGAACTTCAGAAATGCTTACCTTTATTAAGCATAGCCCTTGTAACTTATCTTCTGTTTGAAATGTAATACTGGCTAAACATATCAATCAATCTATGAGGATCTATTATGAAAAAGAAACTGAATACTGTCTTTACAACAAGACAATATATGTTATCAGAAGATTTTGAAATTTACTATTATAACGATAAAAATTACTCAGGAGTAAATTCTCACAGTCACAATTATTATGAATTTTATATTTTTCTGGAGGGACATATACAGTTTACTGTAGATGGACATTCCTGCACTCCAGTTCCCGGAGATATGATTATTATTCCACCTAATACTCTGCATTCCTGTATATGCACAGATGCTTCTCTGCCCTATCGCCGCTTTGTATTCTGGCTGTCAGAAGATTATTGTCGTGAACTAGGGGCACTCTCTTCAAGCTATATTTATCTTATGCAACAGGCAATATTGAAAACACCTTATTACTTCCATTTCGAAACAGTTGAATTAAATGCTACACAGTATAAAATTTTCTCTTTGATCGAGGAAATATTATCAGACCGTTTTGGCAAAGAACCGATGATAAAACTCCTGGTAAATGATCTGATTCTTCATCTCAACCGAATTACATACGAGCAATCTCATTATGTAAAGCAACAAGAAAGAAAATCGTTGATGGAAGCTCTGCTTGAACTGATCAATAATCATATTGATCAGGACCTATCTCTGGAATACCTTGCTTCACAACTTTATGTAAGCAAATATCATATTGCACATATTTTCAAAGATCAGCTTGGTATTTCTATTCATCAATATATCATCCGGCAGCGTTTAACAATTTGCAGAGATGCTCTTCTTTGTGGTATGCCTGTTGCCAAGGTAAGCGAAGCTTATGGATTTAAAGACTATTCCAGCTTTTACCGGGCATTCAAAAAAGAATATGGGGTTTCTCCTCAGGACTACAAAAAAGAGCATCTCAAAATTCCTATGGAATAATTTCTATATTACATTACCTATATTTACCAGTGAATCTGAATTTCTTTTACTTTCTTTCCGGACAGACTTTCACTTCGTTTGTCCGGACAGGAAGTTCCAATATACAAAGTACTGGATGCTGAATCAAACACTTTTTCTCCGTTATCGTTGACCACACGATACGCATCTGACGGAACTGAAATTTCCAGTGTCTTTTCTTCTCCTGCATTTAATTTCACCTTCATAAATGCACATAAAACCGGATGCAGTGGTGCAAAAGATGTTCCTTCATTCCGGATATATACCTGAATAACATCTTTGGTAGCTCTGTCTGATTGATTCTTCACTTTCACATACAGAACCATACCCTGGTCTTTGTCCGGTTTCCGGGCAGGCTGTACATCCAGAACCTGTACATCTCCATAGGTAAGTCCATATCCAAACGGATAAAGAGGTTCTTCTGTAAGATATCTGTAGGTTCTTCCTTTCATTGAATAATCTTCATACGCCGGCAACTGCTCCAGACTCTTATAAAAAGTAACCGGCAGCTTTCCACACGGTGATACTTCACCAAATAGAATTCTTGCAAGTGCTCTGCCTCCTCTTGCTCCTGGATACCATGCCTGTATTACAGCATCTGCCTTTTCTTCTGCAAGAGACAGATTCATCGCGCTTCCTGTAAAATTGCATACAATAACAGGTTTTCCTGTATCTAAAACAGCTTTCATTAATTCCCTCTGACCTTTCGGAAATTCCAGATCTAATTTATCACCTGAAGCATCCGCATTTCCAGTATCTCCCTGTTCCCCTTCCAGAGTTTCATCCAGTCCCACGCAAAGCACAATCACATCACTGCACTCAGCAACAGCCATTGCTTCACTGAGTCTGTCCTCATCTTTCGCAAGCTGTTCCTCTTTATCCATAAACAGATGGCATCCTTTGGAATACATGACTCTGATATCTTCACCTGCATAATCCTGAATTCCTTCCAATGCAGTAACATAGCGAGATGCTGTACCATGATAATTTCCTTCCAGTGACTTTCTGTTATCTGCATTCGGTCCGATCACTCCGATTACACGAATATCTTCTTTTTTCAGCGGAAGAATTCCATTATTTTTCAGCAGAACAATACTCTCCTCTGCTGCACGCTGTGCTGTTTCCAGATGATCCTTTGATTCTACACAGGTATATGGAATCTGATCATATTCCGTTTCATCAAACATTCCCAGAAGATATCTGGTTGTAAACAATCTTATTGCAGCCTGTTTTAATGTATTCTTTTTAACCAGATGTTTTCTTAAAGCTTCTTTCAGGCAAAGATATGTGCATCCGCAATTCAGATCACAGCCGGTATTTAACGCAAGGGCAGAAGATTCTACTCCATTGTTTGTCACATGATGATTCTCATGGAAATCTCTGATTGCCCAGCAGTCTGATACATAATGTCCCTGAAATCCCCATTTTTCTCTGAGAATTTTTTTCATAAGTTCTTCGTTTGCACAGCATGGTTCCCCATTTGTTCTGTTATAGGCTCCCATAACAGCTTCCACATCTGCTTCTTTCACACATGCCTCAAATGCTGGAAGATAAGTCTCAAACATATCTTTTGGATTTGCCACGGCATTAAATGAATGTCTCAGGGCTTCCGGGCCTGAATGTACTGCAAAATGTTTTGCACATGCGGCTGTTTTTAAATATTTTCCATCTCCCTGCAGCCCTTTTATAAAAGGAACCGCAAGTCTTGATGTGAGAACAGGATCTTCTCCATAAGTTTCATGTCCCCTTCCCCAGCGCGGATCACGAAAAATATTTACATTTGGTGACCATAATGTCAGTCCTTTATAAATATCTCTGTCTCCATATTTTACAGATACATTGTATTTTGCTCTTGCTTCCTCTGCGATCACAGATGCCTCCTGATACATCAGTTCCGGATCCCATGCCGCAGCCATACCAATTGCCTGTGGAAATACAGTTGCAGTACCTGCTCTTGCTACTCCGTGAAGTCCCTCATTCCACCAGTTATATTCCGGAATTCCCAGATGTTCCACCGCAGGAGCATCAAATTTAAGCTGTCCTGCCATTTCATCTACTGTCATCTGCTCAACCAGTTGTTCTGCTCTTCTTTTTGCCTCTTCTCTATCTCTCATAATAATTCTCCAATCTTCTCTGTTGGAAATTTTCAGTTTCTTGTTTCCATATTATTGGGTGATTCTTCTGGTATATGAACTTTTCCATCTATCGTCCATCTTGTTTCTTCCGGACCCAGATATGATTTTGGAGGAAAAGTTTTCGTATTATATACAACCAAACGCTCCAGAGCAATTCCTGCTTCCCTGGCACAAATCTCAATCTGATTTAATCCTTTTTTCAACTTTATCCTTAAAACCGCTTTATGTTCCTGATTCAAAACTGCATTTTCCCATTGTTTGCATTCTGATTCTCCACCTTTATATTCTTTTCCTGTAATACAAAGGTTTTCTGCTTTTTCCTTATTTACGCTTACTCCCAAATGAAGCTGTCCTCCGTATATCAGTGGATTTGCAGG
>CAVBPN010000001.1:0-5839 GCA_963597235.1 bacterium | reverse complement strand
TCCGGTAAAATATGCGGTTACTGGAAAAACTTTCATACCACTTGCATATTTGCCAAAACCGTCTAATTTTTCAAAACCAGCAGTCTGGTTTTCAAAAACTCCTGCTGAATTTTTTGCAAAATGCTGTGCATTTATAACATAAATTCCATTTTCCGGAACAAACGTATAATCTGGAATCTGGCTGGATTCTTTTCTTTCTGTTCGTACGATCACCGGAACAAATTCTGTATTTGTCTTGATTTCAAAGCTGCACTCGCTGACTTCGTTGAATGGAAGATTCTCTTTTCTTATATTTAATACAATTTCATCCTGAAATTGCGTCTCCCCTGACATTGCAGAAAATTCAATCCAATCAACGTTCGCGGCAGGGTCCGCTTCTCTGAAAATTCCATCCATTCCTACTTTTCTTGCACCTTTTACAATGCTCCAGCATACCTTTCCCTGCCCCCCATTTGCTATCTGGATTTTCACCTTACAGTTGTCTTTCCAGGAAAAATCTTCTATTACCAGCGGCTTTGGAAAATACTGGTTCGTATAATGTGCAATCTCATCTGCCCTCGAAACAATCAGCCTCGGTTTCTTTTGCAGTCTTACCGTACATTTTACCGGATAACGCCAGTCTTCATCATTCCAGTTGGTAAATCCAATATGCGATGCCAGTTCCATTCCTGCCCATTTTCCATTCTTAAAATCTCTCATTTCCCGGGCAAGTTCTTCATCCCTTTTTATACACTGTTCCATAATCTCCCCATAGAGATTTGCAACCGCTTTTCCCTGTCTTGCATAAAGATGATTTTTACCGGAATACAACTGCATTTTCAAAAGATTTACAGATGCTGCAGCCGGAAAATAAATCATACTGTAATAAGCTTCTTCTTTTCCTTTTTCATGAAGTTCCTGCCTTATTGTCTCATTTTTCTTCTCTATCATTTCACACCGTGACAGAATCTTTTCACATTCCAGTTCATGTGCCGGATGATACACTGTATCATTTAAAGACTCCGGTCTTCGTAAAGCATTTAGCTCAAGATAACCTTCCAATACCTCTTTGATTTCTTTTCTCTCATCTGCCGATGTATATTCTCCAAAATTTTCTTTTATCCATTTTTCGGTATAAGCCCCTGTACAGTTTGGTGATTTTGATCCCCATGTTTCAAAATCATATGCCAGGTTCATAAAATAATTCAATGGAAATTCCTGAAATTTCACATCTCCTACATTCACAACCCATAACTTATGTACACCATATTCATAGGCTTCTGTCATCTGCTCCCAGATTTTATTCAACGGAGTAGAAGCCACCCATTCATAAGAAACCGGAGCCCCATGATAATCCAGATGATAATACATTCCAAAACCGCCCTTATGATTTCGTTCGAACTTCTCAGGCAGAGCCCGCATATTTCCAAAATTATCATCACACAACAACAAAGTTACATCTTCCAATTCTCCAAAACCCCTAAGGCCTTCTTCTGTTCCTCCTCCAAAATAATAGTCTTCCACTTCTTTATATACGGCGAACAATTTAGGAACAGATTTTTCATTCTTTTCAAGGTAGGTATGGATCATTTCTTTCTGTTTTGTAATGATATCCTTAAGGAGACGCACATTATCAGAAATCAGAGAATCTTCTCCTAACATTTTACTGTCATTTTCTCCACGCATTCCCACAGTGGGAAATACATTGTGTCCAATGCTCCTTTTTATACCATCTTCCCAGAATTTCAAAATGCCTTCTTTGTTTGTCACATAGCTCCACGCATCTCCATATGGACTCCTATCCCCCCTCACTTTCCTGTATTCTCCTCCTGAGCGCATACAGGGTTCATGGTGGGACATTCCAATATAAATACCATATTCATCTGCCAGTTCCATTGACTTCATATCTGGTCCATCCAGCATAAAACAGGAACTCCACATAGCAGGCCAGAGATAATTTCCTTTCAATCGAAGAAGATATTCAAAAATATGATCATACATCTCTGCTGTAAATCCATTAAAATGAGAGTACGTCCAGTTTCCGAAACAAGGCCATTCATCATTAATAAAAAATCCTCTATATTCTACAGACGGTTCTTTCGATATAAAAGAATCATTTTCTGTCAGAATCATTTTGTCCTTTTTTATATATGAACAATCGCCCCAGAATAAAAGCGGTGTGACCCCAAGAAGTTCAGAAATATGAAACATTCCATAAATAGTTCCCAGTTTATCGCTTCCATAAACAATAAGCCCTGTTGAAACACTATCCATTGGATCTTTTCTGACCAGAAATCCATAGCTTTCCCTTTTTCCTCTTAATTGTTTCAGTTCCGGAAAACGCAGGACAAGTTCCTCAGACAACTTCTGTCCATCCGTTACTATGATCACTGCCTGCTCTATTTTCCTGTTATCTGTATCTTCCATGTATATTTCCGGTCTGTTTCCAGTTGTCCCATAAATATCCTGTGCCACTTTACCGGCAATCTTTTGTATTCCACTGTCACATTCTTTAGGAATGATAAAAATAAGGTTTCGTTCTTTTGAAAATTCTACTGTCGTCATATTTCCTCCTGCCTGTTTTCTTTATGTCATTCCAGAGTTTCATATTTGTGTTGTTTTTATGTACCAAAAAACCCGGCAGCCAATGCTGCCAGATTTTTTGCTACTTTTCAAAAATAACTTCTCAGACTATTATTTTTCAAGCAGATCCTTTGTATCGTTGTAAATCTCATTTGCCTCATCTACATACTTCTGGCTTCCTTTGTTCTCACAATCTTTTAAATAAGCATCCCAGTCCGTATCCAGATCACGCTTTCCTGTAATAAATTCCAGTGCCGCAGTATTCACATAATCCATAAGCGGTGTCTTGATCAGGTTCATGTCTTCTTTTTGTGTTTCATTTGCAAGAATTGGTGGTTTCAACTGTAACTCAGTCTTATTCTTATTAATTCTTTCATTCCACTCTTTTTCACCATCTGAAAACTTAGAATAACGAAGTTTATCAGATCCGCCATAAGCAAACACACCGTTCGCAAATCCATAATCTGTATTTAACTGCTTCTTGGCGCCCGGATTCAGACCATTGTAGTAAATATCAGAATTCAGCACAATATTTCCATCATTATCTACTGTATAGGTTTCGCCTTCTACTCCCCACTGGCATAAAGTCTGTCCTTCATCGGAATACCATAACCAGTCAATAAATCTCAGCATTTTGATAAAATCTTTTTCTCCCAGTTCATCCAACGCATTTTTTGAAATCATGATACCACTTTCAAGACGACCGCGTCGACTGGATACTTTTACCTGTCCGGCAGCACCACCAGGAGTAGTCAGGAAATACAGTTCTGCATTTTTATCCTGCATTTTTCCATTCAATGTATCAGAAAAAATCTGGTAATTCATATTCAGTACATAAGATTCTCCCCGGTAGAATTTCGCCTGTGCCTGTGTAGTATCCTGTGTAAAACTTTCCGGGTCAAGTAATCCGTCCGCATACATTTTATGGAACATTGTCAGATATTCTTTATATTCCTCTGTTGTATCTGCAAAATAGAACTGATCTTTATCAAAATCAAACTGTGTTCCATCCTGTAACCCCCAGTCACCACCATCATTGGAATAGCCACCGTTAACTCCATACGCAGTTGCTGCAATATTCATTGTGCTTCCTAAGCCAAATCCATCAGACCATACATAATCTGCGCCTGTATAAGCTTTTACCTTTTTCAGTGCCTCATAAAAATCATCCCATGTCCAGGTAGCTTCATTACTCAGATCCACACCCGCTGCTTCGAATACATCTTTACGAATTGCCAGAGAATAACCGCCTGCCGTGGATTCCCACATACCAGGTAAACGATAATATTTTCCATCAGAAGAAATAATCATATTCAGATCATCTTCCATGCCCCAGTCCTTTACGCATTTCTGGTAGTTAGGCATATACTGTACCCAGTCACTGACTGACACAATCTGCCCACCATCCTCATACGGTGACGAGTCATAAACTTTAGGAATGATATATGGAGCACTTCCGCTATTTACAGATGCAGAAACTTTATCATTGTAATCAGTTCTTGAAACTGTCGTAAGATCAAAAGTTACATTTGTTTTTTCCTCAATTGCTTTCCAGAGCAGCCAGTCCTCTTTATATGGATAATTTTCATGATCTGAATACAGCATTGAATAAGTAACCGGCTCATCTGAATGGAAAGTCACTCCCTCTCCATATGTATAGTCCAGATCCTTATCCGCATCTTCTGCTGAAAGTGTTGGGCCTTCTTCATCATTTTTTGAAGAACTGCCGCATCCTGTCAGTGCTGTACCTGCCATCAATACAGAAAGTGTAATCGCAAGTATTCTTTTTTTCATAGTAGCCTCCTTAATGGTTTATATTTTTATCTTCTCAATATTATTACCCTTTTACTGCTCCAATTGTCATTCCCTGCACGAAATATTTCTGTACAAAAGGATAGATACATATGATTGGAAGAGATGTCAGCACCATAGTCGCTGATTTCAAGGTTGCCTGCACACTGCTTTCATCTGCTGAACTGCCAATTTCTGTATTATTGGCACCTTCCACGAGCTGCCGCACATACAATGCAATCGGCCATTTATCTTTTGAGTCTAAATACATCATTGGTGAAAACCATTCGTTCCACATACCAACCATATAAAACAGGCACATGGTTGCAATAATCGGTTTCGATAACGGAAGAATGATTTTAACAAAAATTCTATAAGTATCCATACCATCAATGGATGCCGCTTCCTCCAGTTCTTCCGGAAGTCCTGCAAAGAATGACTTCATTACCAGAAGATTAAACGTACTGATCGCACCTGGAAGAATGATTGACCACATACTGTTTCTAAGTCCAAGCCACTGTGTGATCACAATATAGTTCGGGATCATACCGCCTGAAAAATACATTGTAAACACAACCATTGGAGTAATAAATTTATTCAGTTTCAATCTCGGTTTGGAAAGCGGGTAAGCAAGCAGTGCTGTAAATGTCACAGAAATAAGAGTACCGATTCCAGTATATAAAATTGTATTAAAATAATACTTAAAAAACTGATTGTCTTTGAGAATATATTTATAGGTATTCAAATTGAAGTCTATCGGGAAAAAAGTAACTTTTCCGGCACTTACTGCTGCATCACTGCTAAATGACTGTGCAACAAGATAAATGAATGGATACAGTGTTACAAAAATCACCAGTATCATGATCACTGTATTCACACACTGAAAAATCCGATATCCTTTCGATGCTTTCATATTGTTCATTTCCGTTCCTCCATACTACCATAATGAAGTTTCTGTAAATTTTTTCGACAGGAAGTTTGCTGTTGTTACAAGAATAAGACCAATGACACCTTCAAACAAACCAACCGCGGCTGCATAACTGAAGTTTCCTCCTGTAATACCCATTCTGTAAACCAAAGTTCCAATGATATCCGCTTTTTCCTGATTCAGAGGATTATATAAAAGCAAGATTTTCTGCATATTTCCTGATGTAACAATACCTCCAATATCCATAATAAGCAGTGTCATGATCGTAGGAAGAATTCCAGGTATCGTTACATGAATAATCTGCTGAAATCTGTTTGCTCCATCCATAGAAGCAGCTTCATAAAGTTCTGTATTAATTCCAGTCATTGCAGTTAAATAAAGAATTGTTCCCCATCCTAAAGCCTGCCACACGCCAGATGATATATAAACAAAATCAAACCAGCCTGGCTTGGATAAAAATTCTATTTTATCAAGTCCAATCGTTGATAACAGCCTGTTAACCGGGCCTCCCGCTGCTAATAACTCTTTTACCATACCACAGACAACGACCAGCGATAT